>NZ_JACLCT010000037.1:0-44421 GCF_014218915.1 Chryseobacterium sp. C2(2020) | reverse complement strand
GCGACAAGCGGGAGAGTAGGTCGCCGCCAGTTTTTATTTAAAAGTCTCATAGAAATTAATCTATGAGACTTTTTTTTGCGTATAACTCTTCATCTCTAATCTTAATCTATCCCTTATCAAAGGAAATAAACAAGAGAAAAGAGCCAAGTAACAAGTATAAAGGAACAAGTAAAAAAAGAAAAGTAAAGAAACCCGAGGATATAATCAATTATCAATTATCAATCATCATTCATCTTTATTACTCATTACCCATTACTCATTACCCATTAATTATCAATATTGTTTGCCATTCCTAGCCCCGATAGAAACGGATACCCCGCAGCGTGATGTGGGAAAGAAGGAATTAGCTCGGAAAGCAGGGCGCGAGGAGTAAGAGTGGATAGCGGGATAAAGCTCCTGAAAATATGATCTATATGCGGTAAAGAAAATTTCTACAAAGCACTTATTGTAAAAACAATCTGGCTATTATAATTTGTTGCAGGCAGAGTAACGGATACTCCGGAAAGCTGTAGCTGTACAGGGATGTTGGAGTAAGCTGCTAAAGCCAATACTGCCGTTATCCTAAATAATTCGATATCTGTTGTCAGTGGAATTGTGGTGTATGTGGTCCCTCCGGAAATTGTACATAAAAGACAAGTTGTAGATCCGTCGCCGGTTCTTCTTGCACTTAAAATGAGATTCGGATTCCAGACAGGATTTGCTGTATAGTGCATACTAACTTTTCCACTGCTGAGTAATAATGGAACACTTGCAGCTAATATAATCTGGCTTGGAGAACTTTCATGTGTTCCTTGGTAATTACTTCCCGCTTCAGTTATAGATGGAATTGTTACCGTCCAGTTTGTTCCCCCGACAGTTAATGTACGTTGTGAATATGACTTAGAAAATACAGTCATAATCACAATGAATATATTTTTAACAATAAATTTTTTTAAATTAATCATTTTAACTTTATTCTGTTATGGTATAGGTTATAATAACCGGCGTGTTCGATCTTGAGTCCAGGCTGGAATAATTATTGGTTACGAGAGTTATTGTTAACTGATGCCCATTATTGGAACCGTTACCTGTAAATGCACCTCCAATACCGCTGATTATAGTCTGAGCTGCTATTGTAAGAGTAATCTGTGCAGATGGAACTCCTAATGTTCCTCCTCCTGAACCTGAAGCTGTTGCTGCCTGAATTTTAATATCGATTCCCGGAATTGTCTGGTTAACCGATGCCGTGATTCTGCGAGATAATCCGGAAGGGGCAATTGCAGAAGTATAATTAATCCATTTTGATGTATTTGCAACGGGTGCTGTTATAGCATTTCCTGCCTCGTTTGGGGCAGTATAATTTAGACTAATGGCTCCGGAAGGCTCAATATCCATGAGTGTAACTACTGGTAAGGTAACAGCAATGTTTCTGCTACCTGTCGTTTGAGAAAAAAAATCACAGGAAATCATGAGAGATAATAAAAACAAAGGTTTCAGAACATTCATTTTTGATTTTTTACTTCGTTATAACTTACTTTAATGGATTCCTGCTGATATTTGATTTCCGATTGCTGCTTTATGACGTTAATGATTACTTTTTTTATTTCTGAAGGATTTAGCGTTAAATCAAAACTTTCTACGGGAATTTTATACTTTTTATCCAATCCGTTTCTGTAAACTTTTACTTTCCATTCTCCGGGTCGCAAATAGGTAAAATCAAAATTTTCTCCGATCATTACTATTTTGCGATAAATCTGATTTCCGTTTGAGGCTTCAATGATGACATTTTCTTTTTTCTTACGATCTTTTTTGTTGGATAATCCGATGAAGTTGGATTGAGCATTTTCCGAATACTCAGTTTTTCCCTGAATTCCTGTAGCTGTGGTTAATCCGAAATTGAAAACATTTTCTTTATTGGCTAAGTGCAAAGAAGCAGGAAGATTAATGTCTGAAATGTCATTAATATCCGTTGTAGAACGATCGATGTCCAGAATATAATCACCGGGAATTACATTTTTGAATACAAAATTTCCATTCTTATCCGTTACAGATAAATACTGCCCCAGTAGAATTCTTATTCCGTCCACTTTTTTCACGCCTAAATTAATAATCGTTCCTGAAAGCGTAATGTAATCCGCTGTTTTTTGCGTGGGAATATTTAATCTTGCCGTATAGCGAAGAGAAAAGATAAAGTCTTTATTTCCCAGTTCTCCGCGTTGTAAAGTATATCTTCCGGAAAGATCAAAATCATGTCCCCGAAAAATTTCCTGATGATACAATACTTCAAATAAATTTCTGTCGGCAAAATATTCTTCAGGCATATAATTGTTCTGATAAAATAAACTGAAACTTGTCTTTTGTGAAATCCTGCTCAGAATTCTGGCGCCGTAATAAACCTGCTTCTGATTTTGCATCTGGTATCTTGAAGTAACGGCATAACTTCCATAGATATTGAATGAAGTTCTGAATTTTTCAAAGCCGATGTTTGCCGTATAAAAACTTGAATTGCCTGAAAAGTTTAAAAGATAATTTTTTGTTTTTCCGAATTGTCCTTCTAAATTGAATTGAAATATTCCGAACTGCTGATCGATGCTTACTCTTAAAAACTGTTCTTTATAATCAAACTCCTTTGGAGTCAATCGATCTTCGTATCGCTGAAATCCATTAAAAATAGTAAAAGATCCTCTTTTCGCATATCTGTACTGAATTCCATAATGAAGATATTTTCTGTAAGGAGCAGCAAGAAAAAGAGTATCGCGCTGAAAGTTTTTTGCATCCTGAACAAAATTGGCAAGGATATTTATTTTTTCTGAAATCCTGTACTGAATATTTCCGTTAAAAGTACTCGTATTATTAAAATATCCAGCATATTCAGGACTTGTACGCATATACATTATATTTCCGCTGATTTTATTAAAATTCGCAACCGTTTGTATCATGAAAGCATTTCCCTTTGTCTGTTGAGTTTTGCTGTAAGAGATTTCTCCGGAAACTTCTATGTTTTTATTTAATTGAAATTTTCCGGTTACATACGGAAGCTGTGCATCAGAATCCAGCCTGAAATTGCTAAAACTTAATGCTTGATGGTCTTTACGGGGAATTTTATATAAATATCCCGCTGTAATCTCAGACGCTTTTGAGATTTTAAATTTTGAATACACATTAAATTCATCCTGAATATCTCTGAAAAATCTGGGGTGATTATAAAAACCTCCGAAACTCATCTTTTTTGTATCGATTTGAATTTCCGCTCCACGTCCATATCTTGCATATTCCGTTAAAAATGAAGAAGAATAATTTTTATCTCCGACATGAATGTACAGGTTTTCTCTTTTATAGTTCACAAAATATTCCTCATACTTCGTGAAAGAATTAAATTCAACAGGATTTTTTGTGACTGCATGAAATTCCACCAGATTTTTATTCTCTTTATCCAGACTACCTTTACCGTAAATTTCACCCTGAAATCCGTTTTGATAATCGCCGCGGTTTTCCATTCCTGTAAAAGCAAGAGAGGCAAAAACAGGAAGCCTGTGAAAAATATCTTCCTCTGATGGTTTCACAGAAATAATCTTCACACTTGCATAAGCAGATAGATTTTCTTTCGGATGTTCTCGCGAGTAAACGGAAAGTATGATGTTTTGAGATTCATTTTTACTTAAATCCGGATTGGTTTTTTTTGATACAGTTATTATTTTCTGTTCACCCGGAGATAAAATCAATGAATTTTCCTGATCAATCAGCGCGTTTTTACTTTCCAGAATTAAATTTTCTTTAAAGTTTCCGTTGTTTTTTAGCAGAAATGTAGAAAAAATTGTTTCTCCCGCTCTTACAAATTCAGGAGCATTTAAAGTCGAGAGTAAAAGTTTTCTGTTTCCCGAAACAGCAAATTCAAAATCATTGAAAAACTGATCGCCTGTTTTGCTTTCAGTTCCGTGAAGAGTAATTTTATATCTTCCCTGAGGAGTTTCGGATGCAATTTTTACCGGAACAATATAAACTGTTTTTTCTTCCGGTAACATTTTTATTTCTCCTTTTGCTAAAATGGGAATGATATTTTGGCTGGAAGTTTCTACAGTGAAATTGTAGATTTTGTTTTCGGAAAACTTATTTTCCAGTGCAAATGGAATAGAAGTGGTGGTTCCCGGCATCAGACTGTCTTTTTTTCCAATACCATTTTTTGTCTGGGAAAAAAATACTACCGGAAATAAAATAAAAATATATAATGCACCGTTTTTAATCATTTTTTACTTCTAGTTCCACATTAAGGGCAAAAGCATTTTCATCTTCGTCTGTTGCGATAAGAACCGCCTTATAAAGAGAAGGAGGCGTTTTTTCAAGATCAATATGAAAAGATTTTGAGGTTTGAGGCAGTAATCCCATTGCCTGACTCGTAAAGCTTCCGGTTTTCTGTCCGCTCTTTTTATCATACATTTCCATTACTACCGTCGGTTTGCAATACAGATTTCCCTTATTGGCAATGGCAACCTTTACAATCTGTTTTCCGTTTTCTTTTTCAATTTTTATTCCCTCGAATTTAAGATCAGGTTTTGCTTGCTCTGCAACAAGATCAGTAATCACCTGAATGGCATAACGGATGATCGAAGTTATGCTCACTCCCTGCTTATTTTCTTTAGGATTTATTTCTTCCACAGGTTCTACAATAATAACGCTCCAGTAGCTTCCGGGTTCAGAAAGTTGATCAGGAACGGTAATTTCATAATAGATTTCCGTTTTTTCTTTGGATTTAAGCGTTACCAGATTGGTGTTCATTTTAATCCAGTCTGTATTGGTTTTAACGTTTGTATGAGGAGCAGAATACTGAATGGTTCCATCTGACTGATAACTGAAATCCTGAAGAAATAATTTTACACTTTGAGACTGGCTTCCTGTATTTTCAATAGCAATTTTGCCTTTGTATATTTTTCCGTTTTCCACTTTATAGGTATGGGAAAGTCCGTTCAGTACTACAATTCCTGCTTTCAGAAACACAAACTGAAGCATCAAAAAAGAAAATAGCAAGATCTGCTTTATCATAATTGTATGTAAAGTTTTAAGTTTGACAAAAGACTATGCAAGACCAAGAAGAAATTTCTGCAACTTCTTCCTGTCTGTATATCGGAAAATGTATTTCTTAATTGTCCGAGATCGTGTAAGTAACGGTTGCAACCGTAGTTGCCGCAGCTGTGAGATCTGCGTAGGCAGCAACTCCGCCGGGACCACTTCCGGGAGCTAAAGCATAGGTAAGATTGTGTCCGTTATTTGCTCCGTTTCCGGTATATGCGCTTCCGATTCCGGAAATAATGGTTTGGTCTGCGGCGCTTAAGGTAAGCTGTGCAGAAGGAGTTCCTAAAGTTCCGCCTCCCGATCCTGTTGCCGCTGCAGCGGTTACGTTGATATCAACCCCCGGAATAACGGCATTAAGTTTTACGGAAACATTTCGGGTAGGATCTGCTACAGATTTTATGGAAGAGTAATTAAGCCATAACGTAGTATTGGCTGCGTTTGCTACGATCGGGTTTCCGGCTTCTGTAGGTGCTGTAAATCCTAAAGTAATGTTTTTGCTTGCGGCAGGTTCAATATCTACCAAAGCTACTTCCGGAACGGAAATCGTTATCGTGTGATTGTCTGTGTTAGTGTCTTGTGCGCTTACGTGAGAAGATACTGCAATTGCGACTAAAGACAAAGCTAAAGTGAACTTAAATCTTTTCATGGTGATATATTTAGTTTTGTGAAGTTAATAATTTTAAATTTAATATGAAAATATTTAATAATAAATTTTTATTATTACCATTTAATAATCAGTATTTTATAAATGTAAATGATATGTTAAATTAATGATTGAATTATTGAATTTTTACAATTTGCATCAACGAAAAGAAAAATCTTACACAATTTTGCATAAGATTTTTGTTCATCTATTTAAAAATAATCAGCTAAAAATACCTTTTAAAACCGGCTCAGAATTCCCCAATGGATTTTAATATCGTTGAATTTAAAAGGATTTCCAAACTCGTTACCGTTGGAAAGCTGGAAACTCATCAACCCGATCGGAATAAAGAAATTAAAACCGAGACCCACACTGTAGAGTTTGGGTTTTACATTCAGAGATTTGTTGTTGAGCTGTCCGTATTGCCCGAAAACATCAAAAAATGCCTGACTTCCGATGAGATAACGGTATTCTAAACTTCCGTAATAATAAAAATCGGCGGCGAGAGAGTTTTCATTGAAACCCCGCATGGAATTCCAGCCCCCGAAACGGTACAATTCATTGGCAGAAAAGTCGATTTTAGAATCCATCATCGCTCCTTCCGCTTTGATGTTGAGGAAATGATTTCCGTTGATATGATAATTGTGCTCTCCAAAGAAGTAAAACTGATTCTGCGGAGATTTTATATTGTCTTTGGTATAAGTAGTCGTTAAATAATCGTATCCGGCATTAATTTTTGTTTTATAAAGGAAAAGATCAATATCGGTCGGTTCTACCATTTCAAACCAGATTCCGATTCCTTTTTTGTTGTAATCTTTACCCTGAACATACAACGTATCGATTATGCTGGAACTTTCGAAAGTTCCTCTCAGTCCCAGTTTATTTCGGGAGTTCAGATGGTAATAAAATGCCGGAAGTGCCTTTACATTGGCAAATGTAGAATCCTGACGGAAAATATTCACCTTCATATTAAGCCCGACATTGGATTTAAAAAGGTAAGGAATATCCGTCTGAAGATCAAAAGTCTGTCCTTTATCCGGGTTTCTCTGCCAGTAAAGATTGATGAGCTCAAAACTGTTGAAAATATTTCTGAAATTTACATTCAAAGTTCCGTTCAGGGTAAATTTATCCGTTTTATCGTTTCCGAAACCAATGACCCCGTCAAAACTATTGGTTTTTTTCTTTTCCATGAAAAGATAAATGCTCGTGGAATCTTTGGTGAATAACGTTTGCGGAGGACGCTCCAAAGCAACAAACTGATGGCTCTGGAAAGACTTATTAATGGCAATCAGGTTTTTATCATCATAGGTTTTTCCCTTAAATTCCTTTTCAAGATTTTTAATGAATCTTTTGGGAACGCTTGTATAGCCTTTTACCACAAAACCGTCGATGGTTCTTTTATCGTTCTTGTTGATGTCGAGCTCTACAATAGGATAGCCGTTTTTCTGACCTTTATATTTGGATTTTATCCTGCTGAATGCAAAGCCTTCATCAATGTACTTTTTGTTGATGCTCCTTTTTGTTGAATCTAAATTCTTAGTGAAAAATTCTTTCTGAATCTTCGTTTTATTTGAAATTGAATCTGAAAGATTAACGTAAGTCTGGTTGAAATTTTTCCCTTTGTCATAAAATATTTCTGTGCTGTCACCTTTTTTTCTGACTTCTTTCAACTGGGTGAAAAAGTAATTGGTCTGAGCCAGAGAATCCAGAAACTTCACTGCTGAAGTAGAATCTTTTACCTTTTTCTTCACCTTGGTTTCAGAATCGATCAGGAAATAATGTTTCTTCTGCGCCTGTACAAAAACGCAAAACAGTACAAAAAATATTTTTAAAATTAATTTCAATTTGTCATTCTGAATATAGTGAAGCGGAATGAAGAATCTCTATAAAAATACAAAAAGATTCTTCACTGCATTTCATCCCGTTCAGAATGACAATGCGTCCAATCATTCAACTCAATTTAAGCCAGTTTATTGTATTTCTTCATCAGATTTTCATAAGTTCCCTGCGGAAGAATCCATTTCAGCGGAACTCCGATTTTCTGTCCGAATTTTCCAAAATAATAATGTGCTTTCCATTTATTTTTGCTTAAAAGCTGGTCTACATATGCTGCAACTTCCAGAGGTTCTGTTCCGTCGCCCACGTGAGCATTCATTAAAGCATACACTTTATCGAAAACATTTTTGTAAGGTTCTGAAACTTTTGTTCTCACCCGGTTTTCTGCAATATTTGTTTTGATATCTCCCAAATGCAGCGAACATACGTTTACATTCCAAGGATACACTTCGTATCTCATGGCTTCAGTTACTTTATCCAAAGCCGATTTTGAAGCCGAATAAAATCCTCGGAAAGGCAGTCCCATTTCACTTCCGATACTGGAAACATTGATGATTTGTCCGAATTTATTTTCGCGCATTTTCGGCATCACAGCGCTCATCATTTGTACAGCTCCGACCAAATTCAGATTAAACAGTTTCAAAATATCTTCTTTGGAAGAATCTTCCACAGCTCCTACCATTCCCATTCCGGCATTGTTGATGAGAACGTCGATTCTGTTTTCTGTTTTCAAAACTTCAGCAATGGCATTTTGCACGGCTTCATTATCTGTAACGTCCGTCGGAATCGATTTGAAATACTGACTTTCGGTGTGTTTTCTGCTTAAGCCATATACTTTATGACCTTTCTTCCCGAAATATTCTGCTAACACGAAACCAATTCCTGAGGAAGTTCCGGTAATGATGATGGTTTTTGTTTTCATTAATTTTATGACAATTGTATATTGCTTTTAATTTATTCTTCGAATATTTGAATTAGGAATATCAAGAAATTCGTTCCTATATTTAGCTACAGTTCTTCGAGCAATATTATAATTTAGCTTAATTAGTTCAGATGTAATATCATCGTCTGTTAATGGTTTTCCTTTATTTTCATTCAAAATTAATGATCTTATTTCTTCTAAAACTTCAAATCTTGATACAGGTCTTCCGTCAAAAGTTGAAAAATCATGTTGGTTTAATAAATCATTATAATAAAATGTTTCATTTTCAATGATATATGTTCTATTTTCTAGAATACGAGATACTGTTGATATATCTTTACCAACAATTTTAGCAATATCTTCTAAAATCATGGGAACAACAAATCTTTTTTTACCGGTACTAAAGTAATTTTTTTGAAGAATTTTTATTGTATTAATTACTGAGTTGATCGTCGATTCAGATAGTTCAATAGTAAAAGGTTCTTTTTTTGTAAGATCTGAATCTTTGCTGAGATCGTTATTATCAGAACTTACATTTTTAACTTCTTCATGTTTTATATTTAACTTATTTAATAATAACTTTAATAAGTCAAAATCTATATCATTTTCGCAGAATACTTTTAAAACTTTATTCATAAAAAACAGATTTTGTGTAAAGTTTACAATTAATTAATCAAAATTTTTTCTAAATCCTCCCAAAACATCGGATACGATTTCTCCACAACATCTTCCTCTTCAATATTTAATTCTTTGATCAGGCAAAACGGCGCAAAGCTCATCGCCATTCTGTGATCCTGATACGTTGCAATGGAAATATTTTCCTGAGGTTCGTTGAAACCAATAGATTTAATCGTCAAATCTGTAAATTCTGTTTGCGTACCCAGCTTTTTTAGTTCATTATGTAAAGCTAAAAGACGATCGGTTTCTTTTACACGCAAAGTTTCCAATCCTGAAATTTCAAAAGGGATTTTCAAAGCTGCAGCGGTTACGCAAAGTGTTTGGGCGATGTCCGGACAATTATTCATATCCAGAACGATCTTTTCGGGAAACTGAAATCCTTCCATCGGCTCAAGCGTTAATTTATGCTCCTGTTCCGTGAAAGTCGTTTTAATTCCGAAAAATTCTTCATAAATTTTTACAATTGCCGAGTCTCCCTGTGTAGATTCTTTATAAAAGCTTTTTAAATGAATGGTTTTTCTTCCCAAAGCGGCGAAAGAGTAGAAGTAAGATGCCGAACTCCAGTCGCTTTCGACTTCATAATTGATAATTGACGATTGACTATTCACATCAAATTTTTCAACTTTGATCGTATTTTCGATGAAGCTGCTTTTAATTCCGAATCGGGTTAAAATATTGAGCGTCATTTCAATATAAGACCGTGAAGTCACTTTGCCAACCAGATTTATTTCAAGTCCGTTTTCCAGTTTTCCGGCAATCAGAAGAAGAGAGGTAATGAACTGGCTGGAAATATCCGCCGGGACATCCACTTTGGTCTCCGTAATTTTTCTTCCGTGAATTTTAAGAGGCGGAAATCCTTCATTTTCCAGATACTCAATCTTGACACCCAGATTTTGCAGAGCGGTAACCAGATTTTTGATCGGTCTTTCTTTCATTCTCTTGGAACCCGTAAGAATTGTGGTCTTTCCCTCCTGAATAGAATAATAGGAAGTAAGAAAACGCATCGCCGTTCCCGCGTGATGAATATCCACGATCTCCGAATCTTCGGATAGGGCTTTTTTCAGGAGCTGTGTGTCCTGAGAATTCGACAAATTCCCGATTTCTATATTTTTAAACAGACTTTCTAAAATCAATAAACGATTCGAAATACTTTTCGAACCGCTGATCTGTATGGTTTTGTTTTCCTGTAATTTTGATTTTTCTAGCTTCTTCATTGTTCGTCTAAGTTGGAAGCTCGAAGCTGGAAGATGGAGGTGAAAAGTTAGTATAAAAACTTCCGGCTTCCAACTTCCGGCATCCAGCTATTTTAATTTTTCATTATTCTGATGGCGGTCTTTGTCGCGATCCGTCTTGATCTTCATTTTTCTGTCAAAAGCTTCCTGCAGATTAACTCCGGTCTGATTGGCCAAACATAACGTTACAAACAGAACATCTGCCAATTCCTCGCCTAAATCTTTGCTTTTGTCGCTTTCCTTTTCGCTTTGTTCTCCATATCTTCTGGCGATGATTCTTGCCACTTCGCCTACTTCTTCGGTCAACATTGCCATATTGGTCAGTTCATTGAAATAACGAACGCCAATGGTCTTAATCCATTCGTCAACTTGCTGCTGCAGATGTGTAATTTCCATTTATGGTTTGTTATTGATCTTTTCCTCTAATACAATTATTTTCGCTTCCAGTGTTTTTATTTCTTCTTCATGATAGGCGGAATTTCCGATATTCTCGGTAAAATCTGCAAATTTTTTCAGAAGTTTTCTTACCGTGATATACACAATAATCAAAACGGCAAAAGCCCCGATTTTTACAATATCAAAATCCATTTTTTAAAAATATTGATAAGCTCCCACTGTAGGATTTGAAGTTCTCGATACATTTGCGATATCGGTTGGAACGGTTGCCGCAACAGTTGTACTTCCTTTTCCTATTGCCGGAGAATTCTGTTTTACTCTCAGATTCATCTGGGCTGCAAAATAATTAACAAACAGCGGATCTAAATTTTTAAGAGACTGAATAACTCCCGGACTTGTATTGAAATCAAAACCGGCTTCCGAAGTTCCGGAGTATTTAATGAGACAGTTCTGAATGGTAAAATTAAATAAGTTTGGCGGGGTCTGCTCAAAATTAACCGAATTGTCACGGTCGGAATACACGATGCTGTTTCTTAAATTAAAGATCAGCGCTCCGTATTCTTTCACTCCGGATGCATTCGTCCATTCGTTGGCGGCTAAAATTCCGTTTCGGTTGTAAGAATGCAGAAGATCCGAATAATTGGCAATCGTACAGTGGGTAAAATTATGCGTTCCTCCTTTGAAAATTCCTACCGCAGATTCTCCGCAATTATTCATCACAAGATTTTTTGCAGTAATGGTAGAAGCAACGGCATAAATCCCATATTCCTGAAAGGTGTGGATAAAAGAATTGCTGATATTGGCATTGGTCTGTTTCATGTCAAGACCTTTTGTTCCTCCGAAAAGTCTTGCATAATTCATATTTAGGGTGGAACCTGCTTCCATTTTAATAGAATTCCAGTTCTTAGGGATCGTATCGTATGCAGGATCATTTCTGTCTCCGCGAAGCGTAACATTGTTGGCTAAAGTGCCGTTGATGTTTAGTGTGGCTCCCGAAAGCACTTTCATTCCGCTGTTTTTGTGGAAATACACTTTTGTACCCTGCTGAATATTCAGGATAACATTCTGATCAATCGTTAAATCTCCGTAGATAATTTTAGCCTTATTGTTATTCCATGTTGCATCTGAGGTAATGATATTCGGATTCGTAGGTGTTTTTATAAAAAATTCCGCATCCTGAACCACGGAGAACAATACAACCTGTTGTTGTCCGACTGGGCTCTGGAATAATATTTTATCTTCGGCAATCGCTTCAGGACCGGTTGCTTCCGGCGCAATTTCAACGAAAATATACAGACTGTCTTTTTTTCTTAACGGGACATCCTTAAAATCATATCCCGGTTTCCCATCCACATTGATCTTATACAAAGAGGTTGCACCTTTTTGAAGATGAATCCTAGGGATCAGAATGTCTTTGTCTTCATTATTATATACTTTTACCGCATACGTTTCTGAACGAACCTGATGATAAACCGTATCGCAGAAAACCGTGTCTTTGGAAAAGCTTAATTCCTGCGAAGGAGCATCGAAACTGATGTCGTCCTTATTACAAGATACAGCCATAACAAGCATCCAGAAAGAAAAAGCCAGTAATAATTTGAATTTCATCGAAATTAAAGTTTAAATAGATTTCAAATTTAACGAAAATACTTTGAATTTCTTATGAAGAAAAAAATATTGATCGTCTATTTGTAATTTTAAAAAATTATTGTATTTTTGCACCCTAAAATTAGCAGAGAAATATCCATTACTATTTCGAAAGCAAACTTTAATTTTTTAAAAATTGTATTATGAAAAACGGAATCCACCCAGAAAATTATAGACTTGTTGTTTTCAAAGATATGAGTAACGACGAGGTGTTTCTTTGCAAGTCTACTGCAGAAACAAAAGATACTATCGAGTACGAAGGACAAGAATACCCATTGATTAAAATGGAAATCTCTTCAACTTCTCACCCTTTCTACACTGGTAAAGTGAAGTTAGTTGACACTGCAGGTAGAGTTGATAAGTTCATGAACAAATACAAAAAATTCGCTAAGTAATTTTTTGTTGCCACAATATTTAAAAGTCTTTCGGTTTCCGGAGGACTTTTTTGTTGTATTTTTGTTTAGACGTTAAACATTGAATTTTAAACTAAAAACTGAACGATGCAATTAGTATTTTCAGATGCACAATACTGGGAAGATTTTCTTCCGCTTACTTTTACACGTCCCGTTGCAGAAATGCGATGCGGAATTCTTACTTTCTCCGAAAGATGGCAGAAAATTTTAGAAAACACCGAGATTTCTTTCTTTACGGAGATGTATCTGCAGGGAAAATTTCCTGAGCCTGCAAAAAAAGAGAGTCTTTTTCTGGTAACGAATTTTTTACCGACAGAAAATGTGATTCAGCAGATCAAAGATCTGAAACAGGGAGAAGCATTGGTTTATGAAGACGAATTAGTCGCTGCAAAAATCAATATGGATGGTTTCTCTCTGCATCAGATTGAGAAAATGACGGACATTAAGGAAGAACTTATTTTCTTTAAAAAACCTACAGATCTTTTTACTTATAATAAAGAAGCTATAGATTTCGATTTTGCATTGCTTACGAAAGGCAGAGTTTCTCAGGAACTTTCTTCAACCAATGGATTTTTGGGAAATAAAGAAGATTTGTTTATAGAAGAAGGAGCACAAATTGAGTTTTCGACCATCAATACAAAAACAGGCAAAATCTATATCGGGAAAAATGCTGAGGTAATGGAGGGCTGTAATCTTCGTGGTCCGATTGCGCTTTGCGAAGAGTCTAAATTTAATTTAGGCGCGAAGATTTACGGAGCAACAACAATTGGTCCTCATTGCAAAGTGGGCGGAGAAGTCAGCAATATCATTATTTTTGGATATTCCAATAAAGGGCATGACGGTTTTGTAGGAAATTCTGTAATCGGTGAATGGTGTAATCTGGGAGCAGATACCAATTCTTCCAATCTTAAAAATAATTACGGTCACGTAAAATTGTGGAACTACAGAACAAAATCTTTCGAAGATACAGGATTACAGTTTGCAGGTTTAATTATGGGGGATCATTCTAAAACAGCGATCAACACGCAACTAAATACAGGAACAGTTGTAGGAGTTGCTTCCAATATTTTCAAAGAGGGTTTCCCACCGAATCTGGTTGAAAATTTTTCGTGGGGCGGTTTTAAAGGAGATGAGAAATTTAAATTGGACAAAGCCTACGAAGTTGCAGAACGGGCAATGGCAAGAAGAAAAGTGCCTTTAACGGATGAGGATAAGGCTATTTTTAAACATATTTTTGATGCGTATTGAAAATAAAACCTCAGGATTTCCTGAGGTTTTTTAATTATTTTAATTCTTTTGCGATCATTATTTTTTCGTTGATGATGTTATTCCATAATAATCCATTTGTTGCGGTATAATATTCGTTAGATGAATTTTTTGGTTTTAATTTAAAATAAAAATCATATGATCCTCCAACAATTCCCTTATCTGGAATATATAAAAATCTGTCGATGCCACGATGTTCATCATATCCATCCTGCATCCACCACCCATCAAAAGTCCAAAACTGATAGGCTTTCTTTCCTTTTATAAGTAGTTCTTTAGATAAATAGTTTCTGAAACTGTATGGAATATCAATATTTTTGCTGAGATCAGCATCGCGAGGATCCATGATAAATTTTTGACTGGGAATTTGTTTCTTGAAACTTTTTTCCATCTGTTGAATAGTTACCTTTTTTTCGCTAATATTAATCGTAGCATAAGTAGAAACAAGAGGTGATTCTAGATTTGCAATACTAAAAAATTCTGTTAAACATTTCTTAGATACATAATAGCTGCCATTTTCTTTTTTAATAAGTTTATATTGAAAAGTTTTTTTTTCTGGAGTATTATTCATTTTCCAATCACTTAGCATACTAAGTATTTTTTCTTTGGAAAATACTTTATCTTTTATTTTGTCGTAATTAATAATCATCCAGTTATTACCTCTTTCGTCCATTCTATGAAGAATCTTTTCATCAAGATCTGGTAGTACAGATAATAGCAATATGTTTTCTTTAGAAATAAATATATTAAAAACATTGATATCTTTTTGAATATTATAAAGATCTTTAGTATCTAAGGTATATTTATTTATCTTAAAATTTGTTTTTAGGTCATCTAATAAAAAATACTCCTGTGCGAGAAATAGATTTGATATTAATAGTGTTATTGTCAGTATTATTTTCATAATTTTAATCTATGGACATTTTGTTCCTAAGTTGTTTCCCAGTAATGTGTTCCTTTCATTGTTGTTTAATTGTGCCTGTTCCGGAGTTAGTGTTGTTATACCAGCTCTTGATATAGCTGTGATTACATTATTGGGGAGATTAGGATTGTATTGTGAAACGATATTTTGTAGTGTTGTTAAAAATGGGACTAGTTGTGCGTGTCCTTCAATGAAAGTAAATGTATTGGTAATAGTTCCATTTGGTGCATAATCGTATCCAACGGTTACGCCAGGATATTGTGCTTGAAATTCTGTATTTCCTAATTTATATAATTGATATTTTAAAAAGGCATGAAGAACTTCATGATACATAGTAACCAATATATATTCTTTTGTTGCATTTAGTAATACTTCATCATTTAGATTAATAACGGCATTGAAAGTGTCAAATTCTGTGCTATATGTTGCAAAGGTTTCTCCGTCAGTAGCCCCTAATCCACTCTTTGCCTTAAAGGTAATATTATATTTTGTATTATTTTGAAATATTTGTCTCATATTCGAAGCAATACTGTTATTTAAATTTGGTAACTGTTGGGCAATACTATGTGCGCATGGGTAATTTTGTAGTTGGTCAATTGTAATATCTTGATTTTGTAATATAGCCGTTGAATCTGTGATCCCACTATCACCTCCAAATGATGGCGGATAATCATAACCACCGTTCCCGCTTCCATCATCAGGATTCTCAAAAGTATCAATTGTAAGATCTATACAGATGGTGTAAGAAGAAGTTACCCAGTGTCCGCTTCCGTTAGGATTGCTCTCACTATCCGGATACCACATAGAAAATGTTTTTACCACACATACAATCTTAGATGTCCCGTTGGCAGAATTTGCAGGAAGAGGCTTTTTGGGTCTGTCGATCATCAGCTGATTAAAAAGTGCAACCTTTTCTACATCATTAGAATATCTGAAATATACTTTCCTTCCAAATCTGGGAACTTCCAGAACTTCCGAGATTTTTCCGTTTTCGCGTATAGGCACTACAAGATAGCTTTCATTAAATTTATCCAACGTCATTGCATAATCCCATAATGGACTTCCATGCTCTTTCCTGATCTCATTTTCATGCTCACCGTAGATTTTAATAATATTTTTGATGTAGATTTCATCTTCTTTCCAAAGACTTTTAGAATGGTATTCTTCAGATGTAGGATCGGAAGAAGAGTAAATATCATCATGTATACACGATTGTATACTCAAGGTGAAAATGGCAATAAATGTAAGCCATGAAATTAGTTTTTTTGTCGTAAGCATTTGTTGTTTTGTAAATTAAAGATAATATTTTTTTTATAACTCTACAAAGGTGTGATAAAAATATTGAGAAAATACAGTAAAATATTACTGATATCCGTGTTATTTTTCTAAAGAAAAATTTATGTACTTTTGAAGTAAATACTTTTATATTATGACTTTAGGTGAAAAACTAAAAAAAAGCAAGAATTAACAAAAACTTTTCACAGGAATATCTTGCAGAAGTTCTAAATGTTTCCCAAAAAACATATTCTAATTTTGAGAACGATAAAAGTAAACCAGACTTGCATCAGGTTGAAAATATTGCAAAAACTTTGGATGTTAGTGTTATTGATTTTTTAAGTGGTGATAGTATTACAGTAAATCAAACAAATAATGAAATTGCTGTAGCACAAAACTACGCTCCAATTACATCTTCTGAAAAGTTAATAGAACAGTATGAGCAAAAGCTTAAAGATAAAGATGCAGAGATCGTATTTCTCAAACAGCTTCTCGATAAAAAAACTTCAAATTTTTTTGAAGTTTTTTTATTTTTAATGTAATAAAATGTAAAATCCGGTTGTCTTACTTATAGAAACAAAACTTATGACCCAAGAAACTTTCAGAAGTACGGTATTCATTCTCAAAGATGAGATGTATCGCTTTGCGAAAAGGTTTGTCATGAGCAGTGATGAAGCAGAAGACGTGGTGCAGGATCTTATGATTAAATTCTGGCAGAAGAAAGAAGAACTGGAGCAGTTTGGGAATTTAAAATCCTATGCTCTGAAGTCGGTCCGGAACGAGTGCCTGAACAGACTGAAGCATCACGATGTAAAGCTGGGATTTGCAGATATGCAGCTTCACCGTTCCGAACTTTACAGTATGGAAGTCAATAATTTAAAGGAACACATCATTGGTTTCATTAATCAGCTTCCGGAAAAACAGAAAATGGTAATCCATTTGAAGGATGTAGAAGAATATGAAGTCTCGGAAATCGGAGAAATGCTGGAAATGGAAGAGAATGCAGTAAGAGTAAATCTTATGCGGGCCAGACAAAAAGTAAAAGAACAAATTTCACAATTGATGAGCTATGAGCAACGACAAATTTCAAGATAAATACAACGAAATCTTCCAGAATTTAAAGGAAGAAAAAATGAACTGGGATTTTGATGACTTTCTGAAAAAAGCAGAAGGAAAAGCAGAGGAGATTCATGAAAATGATGCACCGGTTATCCCGATTGATACGAAAACAAAACCATCGTTCCCGAAATGGTTCTGGATGGCTGCAAGTGTATTTTTGCTTTTGAGTGTTGGTTTGATATTCAATTATAATCAAAATGCAAACGTGGAAAATCAGGCACAGTTGGTTGAAAACCAGATAAAGAATCAAAAAGATAATTTCATCAGAGAAAATAATGAACATACGGAACAGGTAGCGGTAAATCTGCCGAATGATTCAGTTTCCGGAGCGAAAAAAGATTCGGTTTTTCATGAAACTCCGGTTGCTGAGAAAGATTATCTGGATGAAATTTTACCGAAAAGAGGAAGGCTGAAGAAAGAAAGAAAGCCGAAGTATGTATATAACTCCTCTAAAGCTTCAGATTCTACAGGATATAAAGATTCTTACGTTATCGTTAACGGAAAAAGAATCGAAAATGTAGAAGAAGCAATTAATGTGACTAAGTATTCATTTCAAATATTTGCAAATAACGTTAGTGAAAAATTAGCAAAACCAACCGTCGTGGATGACGATTATTAATTAACCTTAAAAGATTATGCACCTGATCAGGCACTAATAATCCAAAATAAAAAATTGACTCATGAAAAAAGTATTCATAATATTCGCACTCGCTTTTTCCCATTTCTTTAATATTTACGGGCAGGAAAAAGATAAGTTAGATCAACTTTTTGATAAATATCAGGAAGTGGAAGGAGTAACGTCCATTAAAATTGCCAAACCGATGTTTGGAATGCTGAGCAATCTGGATTTGGG
The DNA here is from genome assembly GCF_014218915.1 of Chryseobacterium sp. C2(2020). Taxonomy (NCBI): domain Bacteria; kingdom Pseudomonadati; phylum Bacteroidota; class Flavobacteriia; order Flavobacteriales; family Weeksellaceae; genus Chryseobacterium; species Chryseobacterium sp. C2(2020). The sequence continues at coordinate 26,173 of NZ_JACLCT010000037.1, read as the reverse complement.
AGATGCTGAACTGGATCAGATAAAACCGTTATTATCCAAAATTAACGGACTGAAAGTTTTCATTGCCGAAAAGCCACAGGACGGAAACTCTTCCAAAGGACAGAAGCTGTCACAGATCAATAAAGACATTTCTTCTTATTTAAGCAATCTGAAGTACAGTGAAATTATGACAATGAACAGTAACGGGGCTAAGATTAAATTTCTTTCGGCGGAAGAGAAAAACGGAATTTTGGATGATCTGCTGTTAAGCATTGATAGCGGAGGAGAGGAAAATATCCTTGTAAAACTGGACGGAAAACTTTCGATGAATGATATCAATAAAATTATCAATTCTACAGAAACAAAAACAAATCCGGTTACCAATACCAGAAATAACCTCACTTCGGAAAATACCTCTTCTTATCTGAATGGCGAATCCAGAAATGTAGGCGAATTCTCAGGAATTCAGGTGAGTACAGGTGTTAATCTGGTGTTCAAGCAGGAAAGTCCCACCAATGTAAAGGTAATTGCCGATGCCGATAAGCTTCAGTACATTATTACAAAAGTTGACAACGGGGTTCTGAAAGTGTATGTTGATAACAAAGGACAGAAAAATTTAAAATTTAAAAACATCAGTGTCAACGTTTCTTCGCCAAGAATGGATAACATTAAAGTGTCTTCGGGAGCAACTTTCACCACGATTAATTCTGTAAAAGAAAATAATCTTACCATTGATGCATCTTCAGGTTCTGTAGTGAAAGGGAAATTCAATATTTCGAATAATGCTTTATTGGAAGCGTCTTCAGGAACAAGCGTGAAAGTTGAGGTAAATTCCAGAAGCTTAGTATTTAAAGGATCAAGCGGTTCAGATGCAAGCATTCAAGGTGAGGCAGAAACAGCAGTTTTTGATGTAAGCAGCGGTGCGGTTTGTAAAGGCGAAGCATTTCAGGCAAATCTGGTGGAAGCGGAATCTACTTCGGGATCTAACCTTTCTGTAAATGCGGTAGATAAATTAAAAGCGAAGGCTTCATCAGGCGGAACCATTAGATACAGAGGAAATCCTGAAATTACTTCAGACATCAGCAAAATGTCCGGCGGAAGTTTAAAACCCATCAACTAAAAATTTAATTTAAATCCAAATTGCCATGAAAATATTAAAACACCTTTTTCTTATCGCCTGTGCGATGTTTATGTTACAATCCTGTATAGTTTCTTCGGGAACCGGTAAAATGGCTTACTTTTCAGATTCCGGGAACGATTTTAAAGGCGCAAAATTTACGACAATTAATGTTCCGATGTTTTTAGCAAAACCCATGATTAAAAAAGCATTGAGGGAAGATGGTGAAGATAATGAAGAGGTAATCCGGCTGATCCGGAAAGTTTCAAAAATTAAAGTTTTAACTGTAGAAAACGGAGATAAATCGATGCTGAATGATTTTGCGAATTATTTAAATAACAATAATTATGAAGAATGGGCAACCATAAAACATGACGGAGAAAATGTAAATATCCGGGTGAAACAGAAAGATGATGTTATTAAAAATATGCTGATTACAGTAAATTCAGATAAAGAGTTGGTTTTTGTGGATGTTCGGGGAAATTTTACAGCCAATGATATTTCAAAAATGATTTCATCGGCATCCGATAAATAGCACTTTATCTTCAAATCATATCACTAAATTGTTTTTTTGTACAAACTACCGTTCCGTAAAAAGGAGCGGTTTTTTGATTTAAGTTATTGATTATTAAGTTTTATTTAAACTATGAAAATCGATTTTCGTATTTCGGTAAAATACCTTAATTTTGCAAGAAAGTAAAGATGTCTATTCATAACAAAATTGTAGAGACAGCCATCACTTTCGATGACGTGCTTCTAGTCCCTTCTTATTCAGAAGTTTTACCTAATCAGGTTTCTTTAAAATCAAGACTTACCGACAAAATTACGCTTAATGTTCCGATTGTTTCTGCTGCAATGGATACCGTTACAGAAGCTGAACTGGCAATTGCGCTTGCAAGAGTCGGCGGTTTAGGATTTATTCATAAAAACATGACGATCGCTGAACAGGCTGCACAGGTTAATCGTGTAAAGCGTTCTGAAAACGGAATGATTTCAGATCCTGTTACGCTTTCAAAAGATCATACTTTGGCTCAGGCTAAAGAAACAATGGCGAAATATAAAATCTCCGGACTTCCTGTTGTAGATGCCGAAAATACTTTAATCGGAATCATCACCAACAGAGATGTAAAGTATCAGGAAAATCTTGAGATGAAGGTGGAAGAGATCATGACGAAAGAAAAGCTGATTACTTCTGATAAAAATACCAATCTGGAGAAAGCGAAAGAAATTCTTCTTAAAAACAGAGTGGAAAAGCTTCCGATCGTAGATGCTGAAAACAAACTGGTAGGATTAATTACCATAAAAGATATCGACAATCAGTTAGAATATCCAAATGCGAACAAAGATCAGAGCGGAAGATTAATCGTTGGAGCAGGAGTGGGAGTAGGAGAAGATACACTGGAAAGAATCGAGGCGCTTGTAAAAGCAGGCGTTGATATCATTGGAATCGATTCAGCTCATGGGCATTCCATCGGAGTCTTAAATAAAATTAAAGAAATCCGACAGGCTTATCCTGATCTGGATATCGTTGGAGGAAATATCGTAACGGCTGAAGCTGCAAAAGATCTGATCGAAGCCGGAGCAAATGTTCTAAAAGTAGGAGTTGGTCCCGGTTCTATCTGTACAACGAGAGTGGTTGCCGGAGTAGGAGTTCCTCAATTATCAGCAATTTACAATGTTTACGAATATGCGAAAACAAAGAACGTAGCTGTAATTGCAGACGGAGGAATCAAGCTTTCCGGAGATATCGTAAAAGCGATTGCCAGTGGAGCAGGAGCCGTAATGTTAGGTTCGCTTTTGGCAGGAACTGATGAAGCTCCGGGTGAAGAAATTATTTTCCAGGGTAGAAAATTCAAGACTTATCAGGGAATGGGAAGTCTTTCTGCGATGAAGAGAGGCGGAAAAGAAAGATATTTCCAGAGTGAGGCTAAGAAATTTGTTCCGGAAGGAATCGAAGGAAGAGTTCCAAGCAAAGGATCTCTGGAAGAAGTAATTTTCCAGTTAACAGGAGGTCTGAGAGCAGGAATGGGATATTGTGGTGCTAAAGATATTGAAGCGTTACAAAACGATACCAAGATGGTAATGATCACAGGAAGCGGATTGAAGGAATCTCACCCGCACGATGTCATTATCACGCAGGAAGCCCCGAATTATTCTTTGTAATAATAGATTAAATATACTTAAAGGCTATCTCAATGTTGAGGTAGCTTTTTTATTTGATTTTCACATAAATTATGAAAAAACCTCCGCTTTTGGCGAAGGTTTATCACATATAATAAAATTTTTATTTTTTCACAAACTTAAATTCGTGAGTCTGGAAATTTTTAGTATTAATCTTCAAAAGATAGATTCCTGCACTCAGTTCAGAGACATTTACTTTCTCATTAAATTCTTCAGATTTCACAATTTGTCCTGCCATATTGTAGATCTGGACAGATTTGCCATCCTTTATCCCTGAAATTCTGATAATTTCTGCAACCGGATTAGGAAAGATCTGAATGGAAGAAGCACCGTTTTTTACATCAGAAGTTGCAAGAGATGTACTGTGCAAATCTCCCGTCATGGTCGCATTAGAAGTCGTAAGATTTCCTCCGCAACCTCCCGCTTGTGATGTAAATGATGTATTCTCAACCCAGGTTCCAAAAGTAATTGATGGTGGATTTTGTACGAAATTATTGTTACCTGTAGAATTATAGTAGATTAAGTTTGGGTTTGAAAAAGTTCCGTATCCTTCATCAGCAAGGAATTCCCATCTGCTTAATGTATTATTCCACTGAATTTTAAATTCGCAGGTTCCTAAGCCGCCACAAGGTTGTCCGTCTAAAGGTGTTGTAATATATATCCCTTTATTAAAGGCGTCTACACCCGTTTTTGTAAAAACAAAATTCTGATTATCAAATATATTATGACAACCGTTAAAGGTGATCGTCTGTGCAAAGGCAGAACCGCCCAAAGCAAGACATAAAAGATAAAGAGTTTTCATGCTGATATTTTAAAATTGTGACGGGAAGATACCTTGTAAAGCAATAATACACTTCAGAGTAACGAAAGGAGGTCTGTTTTCGTGTGGCTGTCCTCCTCCTGTCTGGTTTACCATCGTAGATTTCATGGTTGTATTTGCAGCAGCATCAGAATATTCTTTATCTAATCCTTTTGTATCGGCAGGAAGATTATTCGTAGGAGAATTCTGATTTCCTTCTGCGGTTACAGCATTTACTGTGTGTGAGTGAGGCGGCATTTGTGTCACCTGAAGTGTTACAGATTCTGTTCCTCCGCTTTGTCCCATCGTGTAGTTGGTAGGTCCTCCCGGAGCCTGTCCTTCGTGTACCAAAACTCTTCCTCTCATATCAGGTAAAGCGAATGTTGTGGTTCCGTTTCCTCCGTAAGTGGTTCCTAACAGTGCAAATAAAGCCTGATTTTGCGAAATTGGTAAAAGCTGTCCGTTACAGGCAGCCCAGTTTTTCGGAACAAAATTGTAAGGTACGAATGCGATTTGCCCTAAAAAAGGCTCTGAAGCTTGTGCTTTTAAAACAGAAGTAGATGCCATGCTCAATAGCAATGTGCATCCTAATACAAGTTTTTTCATGACGAATAAATTAGTTTTAATTAGGTGTTGTAAAGGTAGATATTATTCTACATATTTTTGTTATATTAATGAAAAAACCTTCCAGAGGTTTCTGAAAGGCTTATATTGTTACTAATAATAGGTTATTTTTGAAGTTTATCTTTAAAGTCTTCGATCCTGAAATCTGTTAAAGCATTGCCTTTTTCCACTTTTTCTTTTGAATATAATCTGAAATCATTTTCTGTTTTTTCTAAAAGATAATCGTAAGGTCCGACGTGGGAAATTAGTTTTACCAAAACCGGAGAAATTTCAAGACAGATAAAAAGCCCCATAATAAAAGCGGCAGCTAAACCGATAATGGCGGAGTTTTTTCCCAGTTCGTCCAAAGCCTGTAATCTTGCTGCAAAACCATTGAATTTATCCTCAAAAGTCTCGGTAGATTTTCTCTCCGTTTCTAAATTGGTATATACTTTAGAAATTTCTTTATCTAAATATTCCAGTCTGGGAGCAACCTGTTTCTGGTAATTTTCCAGATCGAGTCTTCTCTGCTCCTTCAGTTCCTGCTTTCGTTTTGCATTGGGACCGAAACCTTCTTTCCCGCTTGTTAATCCGGATTGCTTTCCTAAAATTTCTTTTTCAAGCTCTACAGAAGCGGAATCATAAGATTTTTGATAGTTGGCGATTTTATCGGAGATTTGTTTCTTTTCAGTCTCAAAAGGTCCGCTTTGCTGAAGGATTCTTCCGTTCATCTCGCCCTGAAGCTGTTTTTTATTTCTCTGAATGATTGTATTCAGTTGTTTGTTTACCTCCTTTTCAAAAATTTTAAGCTCAAGAGGTTTCGAAATAATAATTCCTAAAAAAGTCGCAAGAATTAATCTGGGAATTGCCATTAAAATCTGATTCCACCATGTTCCTGTTTTTTTGATGGAAGAAACGATGTATCGGTCCAGATTAAAAATCATTAAACCCCATAAAACACCGAAGCCTATCGCTGTCCAGATGTCATCGAAAACCGTATACATCGCATAACCTGCGGAAAGTGTTGCAAATACAGCCGTGAAAAGTACAATTCCTCCGATTCCCGCGAATTTATTCCATTCGCTCGGAGTTTTTCTCAGAATATGAATGTTTCCTCCGGAACAGACCATCAGAAACTTTTGGAACCAGTTTATTTTATGATTCACCTGATTTATAGTTTGTTGGTTGTTTTTCATGATAGAAAAATTTATACAAATGTACTACTAAAAATCATACCAATGTAAAAGATAGTATTATGTTTTACCAAGTATATGAGTTTGTTTTATTATTTTACTGTAAATCAATTAATTAAATTTATTAAATAAAATATTCTTATCTTTATGTATAATCACTAAATATCAAAATATGAAAAATGTAATCTGCCTTTCTCTGGCAATGGCTTCGTTTGCGCTTACTTCCTGTACCAAAGAAAAATCGATAGATGATGATCTGAAAGAAGTTGCCGCAAACATCAACAAAACGACACCGCAGAATCTTGCCGACGGAGTGCGTCTCGACAGCGTTTCCGTACAGCCGGGAAAAATTTTTAAGTATAATTATACGCTGACTGACGATGTAAAAGAAAGTGTAAGTCCTGAAGAAATTCAAGTTTTTAAAAACAATGCAAAAGAAGGAGCTTTAAGAGTTATTAAAACTTCGCCGGAGATTAAAGAATTCAGGGATAATGATGTTACCATGGTATATAGTTACTATGATAAAAACGGAAAACCGACCGCCGATTTTAAAATTACCCCCGAAGAATACAAAACAAAGTAAACCTATCAATCACTCACAAAATATTTATCTGTGAGTGATTTTTATTTCAGCCGATCCGGATTTTGTTTTAAAAAGCTTTCCCAGCCGGTGTAAGATTTTGTATCTGCAATCGTTCCGGAATTGAAATGATGACATACCGCAACTGCCAATCCATCGGAGGCATCGAGATATTTTGTGGGAAATTCTTTCAGATTTAAAAGACTTTGGAGCATTCCTGCAACCTGTTCTTTGCTTGCATTTCCGTTTCCAGTGATCGCCATTTTTATTTTTTTAGGAGAATATTCTGTAATCGGGATATTCCTGTGAAGACTTGCCGCCATCGCAACGCCTTGTGCGCGACCTAGTTTCAGCATACTCTGAACGTTTTTTCCGTAGAAAGGAGCTTCCAGAGCAACCTCATCAGGATGAAATTCGTCAATCAGCGCCAAAGTTTTATCAAAAATATATTTAAGTTTGGTTTCGTGGTTCGGATACTTTTTCAGCAATAATTCATGGATGGAAATCATTTCCATTTTTCCTTTTTTTATGGAAATAATTCCAAAACCCATCACGGTTGTTCCCGGGTCGATTCCTAAAATAATCTTCTCTGCAATCATTGCTTCAAAGATATGAACTTTCAGACTTTTAAGAATGAAATTTTTTGAATCATATTTTACAGCAGTTCCAGTTTCTTTTCTGCAATAGGAATCCAGTTTTCATCATGTCGAAGCAAAGTGATTTTGTCAACTAAGAATTTAGTTTTGTATTCTTTTTCTTGATATTTCTCCCATGCTTTCAGATAGTTTTCCCACGTCAGATTTCGGAAACCCACCGTGACATGAGGGTGGAAAGAATAATTGATAAAATTGAATATTTCCTTCACCCGAAGATAAAGATCATTGAGTTGTTCGTTGGTTTCAGGTTTCACAAAAACCACAGGATTTTTAGGATGGGCAAAACTTCCGAAACCATTCAGTTCAATTTCAAAAGGAGAAACAGCAGTATCAATCTTCTGGAAAGCTTCCAGAATGTCATTTTCTAAAGTAAGCTCTCTGGAAAACGGCGGAAACAAAGTAATGTGCGCTTCATTTTTCAGAGCTTTGGAATTATCAAAATTTAATGCAAAGTCCTGTTTGAATATTTTTACTTCTTCAATAATTTTTTGTGGCGGATAAATGGCGATGAAATACATCTTTTTCATTGATTGAAATTAAGAATTTTAAAATTAATTATGATGCATAAGAAAATTATGTATAGATTTGCTAGGTATAAAAGATGAGATATTGAAAAAGAACAGTCTTTATAAAGGAACCCTCCAAAACATCATCCTGAAACTTCTTGCCAAGGAAGTGAAGATGTATGGATACCAGATCACGCAGCGCGCGAAAGAACTTACGCAGGGTGAACTGGAAATGACGGAAGGTGCGCTGTATCCGCTTTTGCATAAGCTGGAAGCGGAAGGAATGATTTTATCTGAAATCCAGAAGATCAACGGAAGAGACCGGAAATATTATCTTCTGACCGAAAAAGGGAAAAAGCAGCAGGCAGAGCAGGAAACGGAAATGAAAAATTATTTATTTAACCTCAATACGATTTTTAATATATGATAACCAAAGAACAGGAACATCAAATAGAATTATATCTGAATTCAAAAAAGCTGACTGCTCAGATTTTAGCTGAAGTGAAAGATCATTTTATTTCTCAGATCAGTCATCTGATGATGGATGAAAGCTTAAGTTTTCCCGAGGCTTTTCTGAAAGCTAAAATCAGTTGGAAGAATGAGTTGGAAATGGTAAACGCAGATTTTCTTTCGTTCAAAAAAGTAGCCAGAATCGAAAAAGTTATTTTACAGCAGAGGTTTAGAAAGATTGGCATTTTTTCTTTCATACTTGCAACAGCAGCAACATGCTTGATGTTTTTAAATAGGGATGTTTTTTTTACACTTCAGATTGTATTATTGGGTAGTTTATCAATTCTTTTGATATACAGTTTCATTGCTAAAAAGATGAAATTTTCCAATTATATCGCCATGAGCTTTCATCCTTTACTGCTTAGAAATCTTCTTTTCGGAGTGCTGATCTTTGCTTTTGGATCTTTTATAACAGCAGAAAACTGGAAAATCATGGATATGAATGTTTCAAAATTTCTGTCGGTATATTCTTTGGCGGTTCAGCTTCAGTTATTGTATTTCAATTCAAAGAAAATTAATGTTTTAGTTTAAAATTTAAAATGATGTTTTCAAAAGAACACGAACAGGAAATTACGGATTATCTTATTTTTCACAGACTTCCTCTGGATATTTTAGTTGAGGTGAAAGATCATATGATCTCTCAGATTGCCGATATTCAGATGGAGGAAAATGTGGGTTTCGATGAAGCTTTCCTTAAAACGAAAAAGTTATGGGGAAGTGAATTTAAAATGACGCGTTACTCTATTTTTTACCAAGAACAGATTCCGTTTATTGTAAAGAGAATTGCGAAGGTAAAGTATCGCAGCATTTTTAAAAAATCGTTGATTTTCGGGCTGGCTTCTTTTACAGTAAATCTCCTTTTGATCTATTTTTCAACCGATCAGGAAACTTACAGTGATCTTTTCAGGCTGTATAATTCACTTTTTGTAATGGTTCCTTTTTTATTATGGCTGTTTAATAAAAATTTGAGAAAATATGTAAAAAAAGATTTTAAATATCAGGGAAAATCTTTCTTTACCATCTATCAGCAGAATCTGGGGCTTTTTGTTTTGACGCTTAATATCTCTTTTCAGCTTATTCTCCGGGAGGATAAATATGTTTTCCGGTTTTTCAGAACAGATGATCCGGTAGCGGTATTTTCATTGCTGATTGCTCTAATCATACCTTATATACTGCATACCACTGTGATCTTCGTGCTGATTAATTTTTTCGAACATAAAAAATCATTAGAAAAAATGAAAGACTTTCTGAATCTTTCTGCTGAATAATTTACATCTTCATTGCATTTCCTTTTGAAGAATTCATCTCCGAAATAGTACTTTCCAAAGCATCTGTAATTTTTTTGATCTCAACGTGAGGTTTAAAAGTAAATCCTTTTCCCTGTTCCTCATCGGCGATATTGGAGAGAATAATAACCGACGTTCTTGTTTCCGGATAAAAGATATTTAATGAAGGAGAGCCCTTAACGTAACCACTGTGGAAAAATGCCGCCGGTTTTCCAATGCTGCTCATAATTCCGTAGCCGTAACCCATTTTCCCGAAAATCGCATGATGTCTTTCTGCGCTTTTAGATTCAAACTTTTTCAGTGTTTCAGGACGGAGGATTTTTCCGCTGTATAAAGCAGTATTCCACACATGAAGATCGTTAATGGTGGATAAAATTCCGCCTGCAGGAACTCCGATATCTTTACTGGCGAGTCTTTTCGGCATATTCTGGATCTTTTCGAATTTTTTTCTGTTGCCTAAATAAGCTCCGGCAAAGTTTTCGCCCGCAAAAGAAGTCGCAGTTGAAGAATGATTCATTCCGGCTGTTTTAAATAAATCCAAAACATTTTCGTCATACGATTTACCCGAAACTTTTTCCACAATTTTTCCCAATGTATTAAAACCGTCGTTGGAATAAAAGAAATCTGTTCCACTTTTAAACTGGAGCTTTCCGCCCAAAGTATTCAGTCCCGAAGTATGGTTCAGAAGCTGATGAATGGTAATGTTTTCATAATTTTTATTTTGAAACTCCTTTAAATACGTTGAAACTTTATCGTCTACATTCAGTTTTCCCTGTTCCATCTGAAGCAGAATTAAAACAGCGGTAAATTGTTTGCTTACAGAACCGATGGCAAAAACAGTACTGTCATTCATTTTTAACTGATCTCTAAAATCTGCAAAGCCCTGATTTTTTCTGTACAGCTCAACCGAATCTTTGAAAACTGCCACACTTCCGTTAAACTGATATTTTTTGAAAACAGAATCGATCTGGTTTTTCAGAAGACTTTTTTCAAAAGCGATAATTGTACTGTCTGCAATTGCCTGTTTATCCACCTGTTTTTTTGCGGAAGGAATAAATTGAATCTCCTTTTGACAGGAAATTAAACTGATGGAAACAGAAGCAAAAAGGGTAAAGAAAAGTGTTTTTTTAATCATTTATTGTTTTTCTTTCAGGAAGCAATTTTTATGCCCCTGTTACGAAAAAGCCTCCTAATTTTCATTAAGAGGCTGGTTGTAAATTATTAAAAATGATAATTAAAATGATACCGTATTTACAGTATTGGTTGCTGAAGTGGTAAAGGTACTTTTAAGCGTTCCTCCGGAAGTAGAATAAGTTCCTCCTGTATACAATCCCCATCCTGAAGTTCCTCCTACATAGCTTCCGCCGGTATAACTTCCGCCAAAATAAACTTTATAAGTAGTACTGTTTGCAAGATTCGGACTGGAAAAATGGAAATAATACACTCCGTTTTTAGGTTTGAAGGTTACCATTTCCGTTCCCGAAGCATTTTCAATATGCAGCATAGAAGTGGCTGCAAGCTGTGCGCTGGATTTCAGGAACATACTTACCTGTGTGGAAGCAGCTCCCATTGCTTTAGTCATACTTGCATTCGATCCCGCAGAAATCAGAAAACCTCCGTTCATTAAAAAAGTTCCGTTGTAATCAATTCCTTCTTCCGGCTGACTTGTCGGTCCGTTTACAATAGTTGTTCCGCCTGTAATGGTGATATTTCCGTTACTGTCGATCGCGTCGCTTCCTGCTACGATATTAATTCCTCCAGTAATGTACAGATGGCTGTTGTCATTAGATTCCGTTCCTCCGGCAACCGTTCCGTAGGTTGCGTTAATTCCGTCATTGGAAGCTGTAATATTGTTTACTCCGCCTGCTAAAGTAATGATCGGTGCTTCTACACCTTCACCAACTCCCGAAGTGGAAGAAATTGCGGAAACCGTATTTGTCCCTCCATTTATGGTAACCGAGGCATCCGAATGAATCCCATCATCTGTAGAATTAAAGGTGTTGTTTCCATTATTGATTGTAACGGCTCCGGTAGCAACCAAAGTTTTCGGGTGACTGTAATCTGTTCCGGATACTAAAAATCTGGCTCCTGTCGTTTTAATCAGTAAAACAGGATTTCCTGTTGCGCTTCCTATCGTTATCGTTCCGTCTGCTTTTAAGCCTTTTCCTCCTGTTCCCGAACTTGTTGTCGTCACCGAACCTGCATTAATCAGAAGATTTCCGTCTGCTGTAATGGCGGAAGAAGAATAGGAATCCAAAACGCCCGTTGTATTGGTGTAAGTAGCTCCGTTTCCTGCCGTTGTAATCGTTAAATTTCCATTATTTACTGTGATATTCTGAGCGGCTGAAATTCCTTTCCCCCCGTTTGCCGTAGAAGCTAAAGAAAGATTGAAGGTTCCTCCGTTTACAATAACATTTCCATCGGTTTTTATGGCTGTGGAATAAGAAGGGTCATATCCGCTTCCTGAAGCGGTAAGAACGGCTGCTCCGGAAAGTGTGGCAGTAATATTTCCTCCGTCGAAAGTAATGTTTCCTTTTGCACTGATGGCTTTCGATTGTGCGCCAGTTAAAGTTAAATTAAATGTGCCTCCCGAAATTCCGATGGTTGAAGTTCCTGTTTTTATCGCTTTTACATCGGCTGAAGCCAAAGTTGCGGTTATGTTTCCTCCCGAAATTGAGATCGCTGTATCTCCTGCATCAATTGCGTCTCCGGTTGCTGTGATGTTTACCGTTCCGCTGCTCATGACATAACCTTCCGAATGAAAACCGTCTGATGCGGCGGAAGTTACCGTAATATTTCCGTTCTGAACTTCAATTCCTGCCGAAGTGGAAACACCGTGTTTTTTAATTCCTTTAATGTTTAAAGTTCCTATTCCTGTAAAAATTATTTTTCCATCGGTTTGTAATGTCCCATTTTTTGTGCTTGAAGAACCGTCTGTTAACGAATTTGTTGTCCCTGCCTGAAGGGTAAAAGTATGAGTTTGTCCGCCGGTGATATTAATGGCAGATCCGGAAGCATTGGTAAGATTTAAATTATTCATTACAAAACTTGCGGGAAGAGAAGAGCTCATTGTAAGACTTCCTGTTGTGCTTGTTCCAAGTAAATTATATTCTAAATTATTGATGGTTGCAGTGGAAACAACATTCACCGTTCCGCCTGTTGCCGTAATAGTAACTCCCTGATTAGAATAAGGATTGATAATGGTTGCATTTTCCGAACCTTTGTAAATAATATAAATTTTGGTTAAGCTAACCGCAGTAGGAGAGAAGGTTAAACTGTCAACGATGCTTTTCGGTAAGTCCAAACTTGTTGCAGCTCCGTTAATGTGAAATTTTGTATAATTTGAGTCAAATTTAATGCTGTCGACAACCGGAGTAGGAGAAGCGTACATATTGTTTCCCGAATTATGCGCCACAATATTGCTTTGGGCTGTTAATCCAAAAGACAAAAAACATGCAATTACGATATATAAATACTTTCTCATTTTTTAATCAGTTTTAAAGTTGTGTTATTAACCTGTACCAGATAAAAGCCTTCTTTGAAGCTGCTGATATTAATGTCTTCATTGGGTTGATAATTTCCCGACAGAATAAGTCTTCCTTCTGTAGAGTAGATTTTCACCTTTAAAGATTCTTTTTTGTCTGATGTTATTCTGATAAATTCTGCGGATGGATTCGGGTATAGCCTGATCTGGTCTTTATTCAGCCCGATCTCCTGAGTGGCTAAAATGGTTGATGAAAAAGTTATTTTCCGGATAATACCGGTCGGAATGGAAACATCGGAAGCGGAACTCGCGGTTTTTACCAATAGATTGCTTCCTGAAAAATAAAGTTTTCCGCTGTTTTCAATTGTGTAGTTCTGTGTAGAGCCTGTATAATAGGTTACTTTTATTGTTGTTTGCGCAAAGGAAACCACTGCAAACAGAAATAAAAGCAAACCCATCATTTTGCTGAAAAATCCTGTTGTTTTCATTATCAAATTAATTTATGTTTCAAAATTAATTTTTAGTTAACATTGAAAAAATAATTTGAGGTAAACAGTAAAAATGTGTCGGTGAATGAGAAATATTTAATTAAAATAAATTTTTATTGAAGGATTCTTATTTTACAAAAACAATAAAAATGTCTTTTACGAGATCACTTTCGGTGAAAAATTTAGTATAAGGTTTCGGGATGTAATGAATATCGTATTTGCTGCTGTACAAAGAATAACTTTTGTTGTACAGTTTGTAATCAAGTCTTTTACCGTGCAGAAAAACAATTGAATTTTCTTCGGCATACGGCGGACCGAAACTAACTTCTCCCAACTCTTTATAAGTTCCATTGTACGGAAGTTTGATCACTGTATTCTGTCTGAGTTCATTTCTGCTGAATACTTTCAGCTTTTGATCGAAATTATAAGAAAAAGGGCTGAATTCTAAAAGATAATTCTCTTCCTGAGCTAATTCCTGAGGAATTTCCAGTGAGTAAAAACCGTCTTCGTTAGTTTCGGTGGAATATACTTTATTAATGGTGATTAAATTTACATACGCTTTTACGGGTTTGCCTTCTTCGCTGGTTACAATTCTTCCGGAGGCTGTTAATTTTTCGCCGCCTTCTGTGTTTTTGTTTTTTTCTGTGGATAAATTTTTTCCGGTAAGAATAACCTGTGTTTTTGAAATATCTTTGGTCTGCGCAGGAAGAGTATTTACCAAACTCGCTGATAAAGCAATTCCTGCTGCTACTTTTGTAAAAGTATTTTTTCTGTGGGAAATATCTTCACGAATTGAAAAAGTTTCTTCCCTTTTTTGCTCAGGCTCTTTGTTAATGAGTATTCCGCAGAACTTTTTGCCATGATTTTGTTCTGCGATATCCGAAATTTCAGAATGAGTAAGCTTGGTAAGATCGTATACTTTTTTCGAACACAAATCGCAGAATTTTCCTTCCGGAATCGTGTGCATATTCTTTAAAGATTCTTCACAGGACTTTTCAATTTTAAGATAAGGTCTCATTGTTTTAGTTTACACAAAAACGGAAAAGCACAGAAATTATTTTACAATCAGATCGCAGAACCAGAAAACATATTCGTCATCTTCGATGTTTTCATCAGATTTCGGTTTCGGATATGTTTTTTTTACAATTTCTCCGATTTCAAACTCAACGGGATTTTTAAAAATAGGTCCGTTAAAGGTAAAAGTATGAAATTCGCCATTTTCTCCGCATACATCTACATTTTCAGGTAAGTCTTTAATGAAGTCTTCATCAATAATTCTTCCGGCAAAACTTTTATCGAGATAGGTTTCGTTCACGCATACAACGATGGTTTTAAAGCCAAGATCTAAAAATTCACGGATGAGGTCGGTTGTATTGATTTTCCATAACGGAAAGACTCCTTCCATTCCGATGGAGCGTAATTGGTCTTCGCGGTATTTCTTTAAATCTTCCAGAAAAATATCCCCGAAAATAGAATGGGTAATGCCCCGAGATTTCAGATCATTCATCGTTTTGCTCATGAGCTCACGGTATTCTTCCATAGAAGGTTCTTTGGGAAGTTCCATTTTAATTAAAGGAAAGCCCAGACTTTCTGCCTGTTTCTCCAACAGCGAAACATGAACGCCATGCATGGAGATTCTCTGAAATTCTTTATTAATGCTTGTAAGCAGAGAGGTGACTTCAAATTTTTCTTCCTTTAAAATTTTATATAACGCTAAAGCAGAATCTTTTCCGCTGCTCCAGTTGAAAATGGCTTTCGGTTTCATTGTTTAGGTAATGTTTTTCAAAAATAATCAGATTGATTCAGAATTCAGTTGACAATTGTACATATTTATTGAAATTATGGTTGTTTCCATTGTATTAGATTTATTTTAATTAAATGTTAATAAAAGTTCATATATAATTTTATTTTAGTCAGTTATAAGGATTTATGGTGGGTAATAATGTTATATATTTGCACCTGCTAATTTTTGTGCCGTGAAAAAGTTTTTTTTATTTCTATCGATTGTATTTCTGAGTCGGGCGAATGCTCAGAATGTTGGGATCAATTCGCTTACACCGCAAATGACTCTGGATGTGAACGGAGTAGCTTCTACCGTTACCAAAGCAGACGGAATGAGAGCGCCTAGAATAACGTTGGCTCAGCTAAATGCAAAGACAGGGTATAACTCTAATCATGTAGGTGCTTTACTTTATGTTACGGATGTTACAGGAGGTTCCACGGTATCTGCAACAGCACAGATCGCGACGGTTGGATATTACTATTTTGATGGTACCGCATGGCAATCTGTAGTTGCTAAAACAGGAACAGCGGTTTTTATTGCTTCACTGGGAAACGGAAATGGTTCTGCAACAGCGGCTAGTATCAATTCCGGTGGTTTTACCACGGTTCCTCTTTCAACCGTAACTAAAAATGTAGGCGGTGGAATCTGGACTCCGGCAACCAACACATACACTGTGCCAAGTTCGGGAACTTATCTCATTAAATCGAGTATCAGACTTGTAGATGGAAGCGCAAGTAGAAATGTGTTTCAGGCGGTACATACTGTAAATTCAGATATTCCCGAAGGAATCTGGGACACGAATTCCGGAAACCGCTGGACAATGCTGTATACAAGAATTGCCTATTTTAACAAAAATGATCAGTTAAGACTTTATATGTATTCTGACGGAGCAACGGCTAATATTTCTGACGCTTCTCTGAATATTGTTTTGCTAAGCCAGAACTAAAGTCCTTTTGAAATTATAATAAAAACCCCTCATAGAATTTCTGTGAGGGGTTTTTTGTTAAAAAATACTTATTAATATTTTTTCGACTGAATTTCTTTAACGGGAATAAATGCTCCGTTAATATAATCTATTTTCTGTTCAAAAGGATAAGCCGGATTTGATGTCATTAAGACTCCCACAACGCCGAAAAACATTCCGATACTCAAGTTTCCGATATTAGGACTTCCGGATCTTAATTTTCCTACGAAATAATAATCGTTGTATCTTTTTTCTGCCTTCGTGAAAAGATTTTCGATAGGAAGATAAACATACAATTCTCCTTTGTAAACAAGGGCATACACATCATCTTTCTTTATTTCTTTTTCTTTTCCGTCTGCTGTTTCAAATATTCTGTGAATTTTGGGTTGGTTTCCGTAAAATTTAACGCTGCTGATTTCCTGTTGAGGCTGCTGGTTTTTCAGAGAAGTATAATCTTTGTACAGTCCGTCTTTCAATTCAGAAGAATTAAAGAGACTGAATGATTGTTTATAGATATCATCAAAATTTTTAAGCTGTTCCCATGTGTAACGCTCTGTTGTATTAGGTTTTCCGGATGCATTTTTAGCAATAAATTCTCCCAGCATTTCACTGCCTTTTCTTAAAATTTCTTTCGTTACATCGGCTGATTTATGCTCTGTTACGGTATCTGTTTTTTCGAGCAAAGAGTAGGTTCCGTCATCATTTTTAGCAAAAAGAAAACCCTGGAAATAACAGTATCCCAACTCAGTAAATGCTTTTGAGACTTCAGCAAAATACAATTGTTTAAGATATAAAACCAGACTTCCGTTTTCTGCATTTTCTCCGTTTATGCTGTTTAGAACATTTTGAAACTGATCAGAAAGGGGAGACGTAGGAACCACTCTGGCTTTTGCATTCAATGCGCCCTGCTGTACAATTCCAACGGTTGTTGTATCAATTCTGGCATCAATAATTGTAATGGTTTTATAATAGCTTTTCTCTGATTTCTGAGAAGGCGGGATAATCGTAAAATCTTCCGTTCGCTTCTGGGCAAATAAAATGGCAGATAAAGATAGGAATACAAATAGTACATTTTTTCTTAAAAATATTTTCATGATGATTGTTTATTTTTATTTTACTAACGGTTTAAATGGATGATTAGTTTATAAAAGTATTAAAAAACCTCAAAGAAAATTCCCTGAGGTTTGATTTATAAATCGTAAAAAAGGTAGCTGAGCGAAGTCGAAGCTACATATTTCGTCTATACTTTCCACCCACTTCAAACAAAGCATTGGTAATTTGCCCAAGAGAGCAGTATTTCACAGCATCCATCATCACTTCGAATAAGTTTTGCTGATTGATTGCGGCGTGTTGCAGGGTTTTCAGAGCGGCTTCCGATTTGTATTCATTGGATTTCTGGAAATTATGAAGCATTTCAATCTGGAACTGCTTTTCTTCCTCTGTTGAACGGATGACTTCTCCCGGACGAACCGTTGGCGAACCGTCTTTACCTAAGAACGTGTTCACTCCGATGATTGGATATTCTCCGGTATGTTTAAGCCATTCGTAATGCATCGATTCTTCCTGAATTTTTGAACGTTGGTACATGGTTTCCATCGCGCCCAGAACACCGCCTCTTTCTGTAATTCTGTCGAATTCTGCATACACAGCTTCTTCCACCAAATCCGTTAATTCTTCAATAATAAATGAACCTTGTAGTGGATTTTCATTTTTCGCCAATCCTAATTCTTTATTGATAATCAACTGAATAGCCATTGCTCTTCTTACAGATTGTTCAGTAGGAGTTGTGATTGCCTCGTCATAAGCATTCGTGTGAAGAGAATTACAGTTGTCGTAAATTGCATACAAAGCCTGAAGTGTTGTCCTAATGTCGTTGAAATCAATTTCCTGAGCGTGAAGAGAACGTCCCGAAGTCTGGATGTGGTATTTTAGCATCTGGCTTCTTTCGTCGGCTCCGTATTTTAATTTCATTGCTTTTGCCCAGATTCTTCTTGCCACACGTCCGATTACTGAATATTCAGGATCAATACCGTTGGAGAAGAAGAACGATAAGTTCGGTGCAAAATCGTTGATGTCCATTCCTCTTGACAGATAATATTCAACATAGGTGAAACCATTTGCCAAAGTAAATGCTAACTGAGAAACCGGATTGGCTCCTGCTTCCGCAATGTGATATCCTGAAATGGAAACAGAGTAGAAGTTTCTTACTTTTTCTTTGATGAAATATTCCTGAACATCGCCCATTAATCTCAAAGCAAATTCAGTAGAGAAAATACAGGTATTCTGCGCCTGATCTTCTTTTAAAATATCTGCCTGAACAGTTCCACGAACGGTTGCAATGGTTTTTGCTTTAATTTCAGCATACACATCGGCAGGAATGACTTCATCTCCTGTAATTCCCAGTAGTTTTAGACCTAAACCGTTATTGGAAGGCGGCAATTCTCCGTTGTATTTTGGTCTTGCTAAACCTTTGTCGTCGAATTTCGCTTTCAAAACTTCCTCAACCTTAGCCTCAAGTTTATTCTCAGCAATATATTTCTCCACATTCTGGTCGATCGCTGCATTCATAAAGAAAGCCAATAACATCGGAGCCGGACCGTTAATCGTCATTGAAACCGAAGTTAATGCATTCACCAGATCAAATCCTGAATATAGTTTTTTAGCATCATCCAAAGTAGCGATAGATACGCCCGCATTTCCAATTTTACCATAAATATCCGGCGGTAAAGCTGGGTCTTGTCCGTAAAGAGTTACCGAGTCAAAAGCGGTAGATAAACGTTTTGCAGGCATTTCCGCAGAAACATAGTGGAATCTTCTGTTGGTTCTTTCAGGACCTCCTTCTCCGGCAAACATTCTCGTTGGATCTTCTCCGGTTCTTTTGAAAGGATAAATTCCCGCAGTATAAGGGAAACTTCCCGGAAGATTTTCCTGTCCTTTCCATTTAATCAGATCGCCCCAGTCATTGTATTTTGGTAATGCAATTTTCGGAATTCTTAGGTGGGATAAAGATTCTGTTGAGGTTTCAACCTTAATTTCTTTTCCACGTACGAAATAGGAATAAAATTCAGCTTTGAAAGCCTCTTTCGTATCGTCCCATGTTTTAAGGAAGTCAATGTTTTCCTGCTGAAGTTCCTTTTCAGCTTTCTGATATTCAGCATCTAATGTTTCATTGGAAAGGAAATTTTTAACCCCTTCAATATGATACATTTTTCTTGCCAGTTCAGCCTGTTTTTCAACATTGGCATCGTACTGTCTGTTGTTTTCAACAATTTCAGAGAGATAACGTACTCTCTTTGGCGGAATAATCGTTACTTCGTCTGTAATTTCCTGTTCAACAAATGTTTTTAAATTTAAATCAGCAAATTTATCGTTGACTTTTGCAACCAGTCTGTTGTATAATTCTGTTGTTCCGTGATCGTTGAACTGAGATGCTTTTGTAGCATACACAGGCATTTCATCCAATGGCTGTTCCCACAGCAAATGGTTTCTCTGGAACTGTTTTCTTACGGCTTGAAGGGCGTCAAGAGCGCCACGTTTGTCAGATTTATTTAAAGCAACCAAATCTGCATAATCCAGCATATCGATTTTCTCTAGCTGTGTTGAGGCTCCGTATTCCGGAGTCATTACATACATTGAAACATCCGCAAAGTCTGAAACTTCTGAACCGGATTGTCCAATTCCTGAAGTTTCAAGGATAATAACATCAGGATGAGCTAATTTCAAGACATTCAATGCAGAATGAATGAACGGAGAAACAGAAACGTTGTTTTCTCTCGTTGCCATCGAACGCATATAAACTCTTGGATCATTGATCGCGTTCATACGGATTCTGTCCCCCAAAAGTGCACCTCCTGTTTTCTTTTTTGAAGGGTCGATGGAGATAATTGCAATTTTTTTATCAGTGTTTGAACGCAGGAAACGTCTTACCAATTCGTCTGTCAAAGAAGATTTTCCGGCTCCTCCGGTTCCTGTGATCCCGATAATCGGAATATGTAAGTCTTTTGATTTTTCGTCGATCGCTTTTACCAGTTCCGGTTTTTCTTCCGAGAAGTTTTCAACGGCAGAAATGATTTTCGCAATGCTTGTCGAATTTTCAAAACTGATGGAATCCAGATCTTTTACATCAACATCTTTTCCTGTTGCGAAGTCTGATTTTTGAACCAAATCATCAATCATTCCCTGCAAACCAAGTTCACGGCCATCATCCGGAGAATAAATTCTGTCGATTCCGTAAGACATAATATCTTCGATTTCTTCGGGCAGAATTACACCGCCGCCACCGCCAAAAATTTTAATCTGTGGCGAATTTTTTTCTCTTAAAAGATCGTAGATGTATTTGAAATATTCGTTGTGACCGCCCTGATAAGAAGTTAAGGCAATAGCGTTTGCATCTTCCTGAATGGCTGTATTTACAACTTCTTCTGCCGATTTGTCGTGGCCAAGGTGGATAACTTCGCATCCTGTTCCCTGAATCACACGGCGCATAATATTAATGGCAGCATCATGACCGTCGAATAGCGACGCAGCCGTCACGATTCTGACTTTATTTTTTGGAGTATATTTTTGGGTTTCCATAAAAGATTTAGAAAATTTCTGAATTTCCAAATATAATAATAAAATAACAACTTGTTTTATAGCTGTAAAGTGTTTATTTCCATTTAGATAGTTGTGTTTGAAGGTGTTTTTTATTTACGTAATTATCAAATAATCATTTAGTATTCATAACCAAATCAATACTTTTGCATTCTATTATTTAAATCAATGAAAAGAATTTTAGTAATACTTGCCTTTTATGTTTTTTTTCTGGGATATTCTCAGAATAGAATTTATTTCGATGCAGAATGGAACTTAACGACCAAAGATAAAATGGTTTTTTACAGAGATGTCTCTAAGGAAAACGGGCTTTTTCATATTAAAGATTTTTTTAAAAGTGGGAAACTGCAGATGGAAGGAAATTCTTTGAATGATGGAAGGGATGGAGAAATTTATGAGGGCAAAGTAATCTGGTATTCTGAAAATGGGAAAGTCATCAAAACTGCAGAATTTTCAAAAGGAAAACAGATAGGAAAAGAAATTGAATATGATGAGAAACAAAGGATTATAAGTGACTTGAATTATAATAATGAAGGATATTCCGGTAAAAAATATGAATTTAAGGATTCTCCTGAACGCAGCAGATTAAATGTAAATTCCATTTGGGAATACGAAAATTCAGAAGTGGTAAAGTATATTGCTTTTGATGAAGATATAAAGGGCATAAGAAAGGAACAGGTTTTTAATCGAAACAATAGTGAAAGCTCTGAATTTTTTTATGATGAAAAAGGAATTTTAATAGGTGAAAAACGTTCTGCAGGAGGGGGGGATTATACAAAAACTGAAGTGGAGTATTATTATGATCCCATGAAAGTTTACCGGATCACAGAATACGATAAACGTGGATTGCAGCAGGTGTTAAAGGCATTTTATCCTGACGGAAAAATAAAATATGAAGAATATAACAACGAAAAAGCATTTAAAAAAGCGTATGATGAAAATGGTATTACAATTGGTAATTTAACATATTATCCCAATTCTAAGTATAATACAATGCCTCTTGATGGAGATGATGTAATTTTTGATGAAGAAAGTTTTGCTTTAAAATCCATTGATCATTATGAAAACGGAATGTTAGTAAAAACCCGGGTTTTTTATCCCAACGGGGACACAAAAATAGTCTTTTATAATTCAGATAAAATTACAAAAACAGAATATTATGATTCAAATTCGGTTTTAAAGGGAACTATGATGTATGACGAAGAAGACAATCCTGTAAATGGAATTCGTTTTGATTTTTACAAAGGAAGAGAAACCAGATACGAAAACAGAAAATTAATATATGATAGAAGAACAGATGAGAATCATATTTTGACCTATGAAAAAATATTTAATCCTTCAAAAAAAATATTTGAGGTAAAAGTATTTAATAAAGACAGAACATTGAATTTCAGCTACGAACTTCCTGAAAATCCAGAAAAATTTACAACAACAGTTACAGTCTATGGGAAAAACAAGCCCCTGCAGCAGATAAAATTTTTAAACGGGATTATTCAGAATGGTAAAATTACTTTGCAGTACAAGGATTACAAAAAAGTATATGAAAGAAAAGGAAATTTTATTTTCGAATATACATATGACGAAAACAATACACTAAAGGATACTGTAAAAGCAGATGCAGACGAGCATTCCAGTTTTGCAATCGAAGAAACAGATTTTTTAAATATAGGAGATCAGCAGACGCGTGAAGTAATAAATTTACAACCAACTCCTGCTCCACCCCCAACTCCATTAAAATAACTCCAATGAAAAAAGCAATCTTATATTTCGCACTCGGAACGATTCTGAGTTTTTTAATTAATTATTTCTTTTACAGCTCAGAAAATATCGGACTCGATATTTATTATGCCATTGCCTTTGGTTTTGCATGGGGAGTTGCCTATTATTTAGATACCCCGGATTTTACTCTACCTCAAAAATTAGGATTGTCTTTTGTTGCCATGGGAATCTTGGTTCTTGTGGGCGCTTTAATTTTTAATCTGGAACTGGCTATTCCTTCCGTTCTTAAATTTTCGACGGTTTTTGTGGCGTATTATTTAATTGCAAGTTTCAGAGCAAATAAAACACTGCGCGATTAATGCATCGTCATAAAACTTACATACATTAATAGAAGGAACATGCAGAAAAGTCCGAATAAATTGACAATAAATAAAAGAATTCCTTTCATTACACTAATACTTCGTGCATTTTTGTAAACTCTGTGATGCGCTATAAAGAAATATACAAGCATATAAATGACGGCTGCGGAATAGAGTGAAAACGTTAAAGTGTTGAAAATCGTATTATCCGGAAGTAATGAAGTAAGTTCCGAAATGGTTATGATGATCAGAATTCCTAACAGCAGAAAGGAAAAATAATGAAGTGTGAAAATACCATGATCAAAATACCACCATTTCTTTTTATTGTGGAAAAGCCAGAGAAAGAAAGCAAAAATCGGCAGATAAACAAATAATGCTTTCGGAAGAGTGTGAACAATATTTTCAGTGAATTTTTCAAAGATCTGGTCTTTTTTCAATCCCTGTTCCTGAAAGTGAAATATTTTTTTGGCATAAGGTTTTAAAAATGCAAATACGGCTTTTTTATCCTGATTTTTAAGGCTTAAGGAGTCGAACTGCTTCATGGTAGTAGCTCCCAGAATGCTCATTTTTCCGTCGGCTGTTTGCGTAAAAGTATCCTCTTCAGGATCGGTAGTATTTTTTTTGCTGCCAATTTTCAGGTCTTTTTCCGTCTTAGAATTAGATAAATCCTCTTTTATCAGTTGATCTTTTTGGAGTGAATATTTCAGACTGTCTGTAAATCGTGCAATTTTTTCGTCCTGTTCTTTTTCTTTCAGGATCTGCTCTTTCTTTTCGTTTTCTGAAAGTTCTTCTTCTGAACCGGAAAATAGAGTAGGGAGGAAAAAAGTAATAAAACTGATGAAAATATACAATTTTACAGGAGCAACGTACATCTGTCTCTTTCCGGCAAGGTATTCTTTAGTTAATTCTCCCGGACGAATGAGTAAATATTTCATTGTTTTCCAGAACTGTCCGTCATAATGCGTGAAGTCTTCAATGAAATGCGTGAAAAGATAATGAAACGGTTGTTTGGGTTCCGTATTTTCCTGTCCGCAGTGTGGGCAGAATCTTTCTTCAACAGCGTGTCCGCAGTTAAGACACGTTTTATCTTCTCTAATTTTTCCGTGGCTCATGATATCAATATGGATTTCAGCAAATATAATTATTTAAAGAAATTAAATAATCATATTGATATGGTTTTGGATGAAAGTTTAAATTTAATTGATAGTTATTATTGAAATTTGATTGATTTTTAAATGATTTTCAAATTTGTAAGTAAATTTTTCAATTGGAATTTTCTTGTTTTTTTAATTGTTTTTATACGATTAAGTCTTTCAGGTACTTAGGCTTAAACACATAATCAACAGATTAAACGAAATATGTTTTTGCATTCTAAAAATAATTTGTACCTTTGCACACCCTTTTAGGGGAAAATTATGTTTAATCTTTAACTAAAACGTGTGAATACATTAAGTTACAAAACTGTTTCAGCGAACAAAGCTACTGCTAATAAAGAATGGGTTGTGGTAGACGCTGAAGGACAACCGTTGGGAAGACTAGCTTCTACGGTTGCAAAGATTTTGAGAGGTAAGCACAAAACGAACTACACACCTCACGTAGATTGTGGTGATAACGTAATCGTTTTGAACGCTGGGAAAGTAACTCTTTCAGGAAACAAGTGGAACGACAAGACTTATATCTGGCATACAGGTTACCCTGGAGGACAGAAGTCTATGACTGCGGCTGAACTTCAAAAGAAAGATTCTTTAAAAGTATTGGAAAAATCAGTAAAAGGGATGTTGCCTAAAAACAGACTTGGAGCTGCGATCCTTAAGAATCTTTACTTATACGAAGGAACTGAGCACAAACATGAAGCTCAACAGCCTAAAACAATTAATGTTAACGAATTTAAATAATTAATATGTCTACAGTTCACAAAATCGGAAGAAGAAAAACTTCTGTAGCAAGAGTTTATGTAAAGCCAGGAACTGGTAACATTACAGTAAACGGTAAAGACGCTAAAGAATACTTCTCTACAGATGTAATGGTTTACAAATTAAACCAACCATTTATCCTTTCTGAAACTGTTGGTCAGTATGACGTTACCGTAAACGTATTCGGTGGTGGAAATACAGGTCAGGCAGAAGCTATCAGATTAGGTATTTCAAGAGCTTTATGCGAGATCAACGCTGAGTTCAGATTAGCATTGAAGCCTGCTGGTTTACTTACAAGAGACGCAAGAATGGTGGAAAGAAAGAAGCCAGGTCAGAAAAAAGCAAGAAAGAGATTCCAATTCTCAAAACGTTAAGATTTGCTGTTGGCGAATGGCTTATGGTTGTTTGCTACAGAAATGTATTAATTTTTATTTAAACTTAATCTCGGCGAAAAGCCAATTGCCACAAGCAAAAAGCAAAACGCCAATTGCCCGTTACGTTTAGCATCCAAACGCTTCTCCCATCTAAAGAAGTTGTTGATTGTTTAAAAGACGGAAAGTAAACTAACAAAAACAAAAAACATGGCAAAAGCAAATGTAAAAGACCTTCTAGAGGCTGGTGTACACTTCGGTCACATGACTAGAAAGTGGAATCCAAATATGGCTCCATACATTTTTATGGAGAAAAATGGTATTCACATTGTAGACTTACATAAAACAGCTGTTAAATTGGATGAAGCTTGTAACGCTTTAGAAAAATTAACTTCTGCAGGTAAAAAAGTTCTTTTCGTAGCTACTAAGAAGCAGGCGAAAGAAGTAGTTGCAAAACACGCTTCTGAACTTAATATGCCTTATATTACAGAAAGATGGCCGGGTGGTATGTTAACAAACTTTGTTACTATCAGAAAGGCTGTTAAAAAAATGAACTCTATCGACAAAATGAAAAAAGATGGAACGTTCGAAACTTTATCTAAAAAAGAAAGATTACAGGTAGACAGACAAAGAGCTAACCTTGAGAAGAACTTAGGTTCTATCGCTGACATGGTGAGACTTCCATCTGCTGTATTCGTAGTAGATATCATGAGAGAACACATCGCGGTAACTGAAGCTAAGAAATTAGGTATTCCGGTTTTCGGTATTGTTGATACAAACTCTGACCCAAGAAAAGTAGACTTCGTTATCCCAGGAAACGATGATGCTTCTAAATCTATCGATATGATTCTTAGCGTAGTTTCTGAATCTATCAAAGAAGGTCAGTCTCAAAGAAAAGCTGATAAAGAAAAATCTAAAGAAGAAGGAGAAGTAGTATCTGCTGATAAAGATGCTGACTTTGATGCTGAATAATTAAAGATTTTCTTTAAAATACAAAGACCGCTAAATTTTAGAGGTCACTGAAAAACTAAATTTTTATTAACCAATAAAAAAGGAGTGTAAAACGTATAGTTTTACGCTCCTTCTTTG
>NZ_JACLCT010000036.1:0-44820 GCF_014218915.1 Chryseobacterium sp. C2(2020) | reverse complement strand
AGGAGCGTAAAACTATACGTTTTACACTCCTTTTTTATTGGTTAATAAAAATTTAGTTTTTCAGTGACCTCCAAATTGTAACGGTTTATATCAGAAATGCTCGTTTACTAGCAATACTCGTCGTAAGCAGCCTGAAGGTTTGCAGCAATTGCTCCTGCAGGATTTCCTTCAATGTGGTGTCTTTCCAGCATATGAACCAGTTCTCCGTCTTTAAACAATGCTACGCAAGGCGAGCTCGGAGGGAACGGTGCTAAATGTTTTCTCGCTTCAACAACAGCTTCTGTATCGAAACCTGCGAAAACAGTAGTTAAATGATCAGGCTTTTTGTCTCCTGTTAAAGAATACACAACTCCCGGTCTTGCAGCTCCTGCAGCACATCCGCATACAGAGTTAATCACCAAAAGGGTAGTTCCTGATTGTTTTAATGCTTCTTCTACCTGAGCCGGAGTTGTCAAGTCTTCGAAACCTTTATCTGTAAGTTCAGCCTTCATCGGCATTACTAAATCTTGTGGATACATATTTTTGTTTTTTGTAAAGTACAAATTTAAGCAATTCTTTACGTTTCATCAATATATAAAAACTATCGGTTGTTTTAGAAAACAAAATGAATTAAATGTTAATAGTTTAATAATAATTGTAAAATTTTAAATTAAATATGTTAATTATCAAAAATAATTACTAAATTTGAAATGATTCTGAAAACAGTTGACCATGAAAAAATATTTACACTGATCCCTCTCACTTAAATTTCTTTCAGTTTTTGCTTTTATCTAAGCAGAAATTGATGTCACTCAGAAAAGAATAAATGAAGCCCGGAACTGAAAACTTCCGGGCTTCTTTAATCAAATCGATATGCAAAGGTTGAATATCCTTATAAAATAGCTGATGTTTTGGTTGTTAGTTGATGGATAGAAGTACAAATCAACTAAAATTACTCACGATCAACAATTATGAAAGCAGCTTTTTCGCCATCTCGGAAATGCTTTTTCCGTCCGATTTTCCGGCTAAAGATTTTGAAGCAATTCCCATTACCTTTCCTAAATCTTTCATAGATTCAGCGCCTGTTTCTGCGATAATGTTTTTCATTTCTGCTTCCAGTTCTTCTGCTGAAAGCTGTTTTGGCAAAAACTGCTCAATCACTTTCATCTGAGCTTCCTCCACTTCGGCAAGATCATTTCTTCCCTGCGCAGTAAACTGTTCGGCAGAATCTTTACGCTGTTTTACCATTCTCTGAAGAATAGCAATTTCCTGTTCTGCACTAACTTCTGCTCCTCTTGCTTCCGTTTTAAGCAGTAATATCTGAGATTTTACAGCACGAAGAGAATCCAACGCCACTTTGTCTTTGGCTCTCATTGCTGTTTTTATAGCTTCGTTTATTGTATTTTCTAAACTCATGGTTTTTAATTTGATAATTTGAAAAATGAGACAATTTGAAAATGTAATTATTTTAGAATTGAGAATGTATAATTTTCAAATTATCAAATTGCCACATTTTCAAATTAAATTTTAGTCTACATCTTTATTTAAAAATCTGTTTTCTCTGATCTGCATATTTCCGTTGTTATCAGACAAGTAAGTATTGATGTTCTGGTCGGATGCATTGGTACCTTCAATTGAAATATTCTTTCTTTTGAATGCAGGAACAGATTCAAACTCGCTGGAGCTGTCGAAACTCTGGTAACGGGAGTTAAACTCCTTCAGTTTGTTTCTTCTTTCCATTACTCTTTCCTGATCCACGGTTTTATTCACGAACGTGAATTCTTCTTCTGCCGGTTTCGGGACTTCGGTTTCTGTCTTATTTTCAACAACAGGTTCTTCTTTCAGATGCTGAAAGAAATGTTCCACTTTCTGAAACGGCTCTTCCGTAAGCTGATTCACTTCATTGGAAGTTGCTAATTCTGCTTTTGGCTGTCCGAAATCAGATTTAGGCTCATTCTTTACGGGCTCATTCACGAAGAAGCTGAATTCAACAGGTTTTTCCTCAGAAAATGTGTTATTGAAAGCAGTATTAGACTGTGTTTCTTCTTTTTTATGATCAAAATCAAATTTAAAAGATTCTATTTCCAGATCATTCGGATCTTCTGCTTCTTCGTCTAATGTGAACAAGCTGAAAGATTCTTCCTCATTGTCTTCGTTTCTCCAGTCCTGAGTGTTATTAACCGTATCTTCCTCTTTATCAAAGAATTTTATTTCAGTTTTAGTCTCTTCGTTGCCAATAGTCATTTTTTTTTCAGTAGACGTAACCCCGAACTGTGGATGGTCGTGGTCTTCGTCGTCCAATCTGAAAAGGTTTTTACCTCCGAAATCATAATCCTGCTCCGCATGAGAATGTCTTTCCTCTCTTGTTTTAAAAGGAGATTCTTTTGGGGTATCAAAGCTGTCGTTCAGGCTAATTTTAATTTTCTCTGTTGGTCCTGCAAATTTTTTGTTATCGTTAGAAAAACCTGTCGCAATCACAAGAACGCTTACAGAATCTCCCAGTTCTTCGTCTGCTCCAACCCCGAAAATAATATCCGCCGTGTTTCCTGCTTCTTTCTGGATATGATCCATGATCACTCCGATCTCGTCCATGGTCACTTCTTCCACGCCACTTCGAATCAATAACAGGACGTTTTTCGCACCTGTAATTTTGTTGTCATTCAATAGTGGAGAATCAAGCGCTTTTTTAACCGCTTCTTCGGCTTTATTTTCACCGGAAGCAATTCCTGTAGACATCAATGCCGTTCCTGAATTCTGAAGCACAGATTTAGCATCTCTAAAGTCAATGTTTACATCAAAGTAACCCGTAATAACTTCCGCCATTCCTTTTGCCGCGTTTGTTAAAACTTCATCGGCTTTCGAGAATCCCTGCTTGAATCCAAGGTTTCCGAATTGCTGTCTTAATTTATCATTGTTGATGACAATTAATGAGTCAACGTTATTTCTTAATTTATCCAGACCGTTTTCAGCCTGTTCCAGTCTTCTTTTCCCTTCAAAACTGAAAGGGACGGTAACGATTCCTACCGTTAAGATTCCCATATCTTTGGCTACTTTAGCAATAACGGGAGCAGCTCCGGTTCCTGTACCGCCACCCATTCCGGCAGTGATGAAAACCATTTTGGTATTCTGTCCCATTGCAGCTTTAATATCTTCGATGCTTTCGATCGCAGATTTTTCTCCCACTTCAGGATCGGCTCCTGCGCCAAGACCTTCCGTAATGGTAGTTCCCAACTGTACTTTGTTGGCAACCGGGTTATTATCTAAAGTCTGGGCATCTGTATTGCAAATCACGAAATCCACTCCGTGAATACCTTTTTCGTACATATGTTTCAGCGCATTATTTCCACCGCCTCCAACACCGATTACTTTTATGATTGATGAATTTCCTTTTGGCAAATCAAATGAAAATCCTTGTGTACCTATGTTTTCCATAATTAGTTTCTTTTAATAATTATAATTGATAAGCGATAAATGAATAATGATTTTGTTTTAATTAAAAATAAATCATCAATTATCACTGATCTTTTATCATTTATATTTTATTCTACTTCTTCAAAGAATTTTTTTACTTTTTCCATCAGCGACTGCCCGAAAGTGAGTTTCGCCGCCTTTTTATTCTCATGCTGTTCTTCTCTAGGCTGTTGTTCCTGTATCGGCGCAACTTCCTGCGGAGCGGGTTGTGAAGTTTCAATCGCAGCTTGTGCAGCAGCATTTTCCGGCTGCTCTTTTTCCAAAACAGGAGTGTCTTCCACCGTATTCAGCTTTTTATCCCTGATTTTTAAACTTTCCATTAATAAACCAATGGAAGTCGCAAATTCGGGACCTTTAAGATACTGATTTTTATCATTCGCCACATACTCATTTGCAAATCCGATTCTGCTGTCGAATCCTGTTGTATAATTGGCAAGCTGACGAAGGTGTTTCAGGTTGGATCCACCACCTGTTAATACGATTCCTGCAATCAGTTTTTTCTTTTGTTCAAAAGCTCCGTAAGCCTTTAATTCTGTATTTACCATCTCCAGAATTTCCTCTACTCGAGCATTGATGATCTGTGCTAAAGTTTTCAGGGAAATTTCTTTATCCGGTCTTCCGTGAAGCCCGGGAATGGTAACGTACGTGCTGTCTTTTTCAAGCTCAGGAACCGCAGAACCGAACTTTACTTTCAGTTGTTCTGCATGTTTCTCGATGATGGAACAGCCTTCCTTGATGTCTTCCGTAATAATTCCTCCTCCGTAAGGGATAACACAGGTGTGACGGATGATATTATCTTTAAAGATGGCAATATCTGTAGTGCCGCCTCCGATATCTACAATGGCAACTCCTGCCTCTTTTTCTTCTTTTGTAAGAACCGCTTCAGAGGATGCCAAAGGTTCAAGGGTAAGAGCTTCCATTTCAAGCCCTGCTTCTCTCACGCATCTCGCGATATTGCGAATGCTTCCCATCTGTCCTACAACTACATGGAAGTTAGCCTCTAAACGCTTACCGTGCATCCCGACCGGTTCCTGAATTTCACCTTCGGAATCTACTTTGTATTCCTGCGGCAAAACGTGAATGATTTCTTCTCCAGGAAGCATGACCAGTTTTTTTACCTGATCTTTTAATGCTTCAATGTCGTCGTCTGTGATGAATTTATCCGGATGTTCACGCATAATATAATCGGAGTGCTGCAGAGAACGGATGTGTTTCCCTGCGATTCCTACCGTTACTTTACGGATAGGAACTCCTGCGCTGGACTGTGCTTCAGACACAGCAGCTTTGATTGAATTAATGGTCTGCGAAATATTATTCACAATACCTTTGTGAACACCAAGACTTTTCGCCTTTCCTACACCGAGAACTTCTATTTTCCCGTGTGCATTCCTCCTTCCGACAATCGCAACAATCTTTGTTGTCCCGATGTCCAGACCTACTGAATACTCTTGATTTTCCATTTTTATACCGATTTGATTTTTTCGTTTTTCAGTTCCTGTTTTAATAAGGATCATAGGTTTTCGCCTATGGATATTGATGTTTTTTTATTTTTATTCTATCTTAACTTTTGCTTTAGTTTTCGGTTTTGACGCCGTAGGTTTCTCAGTTTTTTTTGCTTGGGTTACCTTCGGTTTTGAAGGATTCCCCGTTTTCTTAATTTCTTTTTTAACTTCGGCTTTAGGCTTTGGTTCCACACTTTTGGCAACGGCAACCGGAGCTTTTGCCAGTTCTATATTGGCTGCTTTTAAAATACTGTCGTTTTCTTTGTAATTAGGATTTAAGGTGGTTACAATCTGGTTCTGATATTTAATAGAAACCATGCTGTATTTTTCCGGATCCTGATACACAAGATATTTTTCTACAAAGGCTTTAAATCCTTTTACTTTAAAATCGATATTATCTAAATCCCCGATCTCGACTTTGTAATTTCCTTCACTGGTAAGAAGATTATAGTCGCCGTTTCGGTCTTTGGATATTCCGATAAAATATTTTTTGCTGAAATCGTCCTTGTCGATCTTTTCAACTAACTCGGCAAGCTTTTCATATTCTTCTTTTTTTACATTTCCTGTCACCAACATACAAGGATGAGAATAAGTTTTAGAGATCGGAAATTCTATACCTTTTTCATCTACATAAAAATCTCTGCCTTCTTTATTTAATCTGAAAACGGGAACCCTCTGTTTGATATCTAAATTCAGTTTTCCGTTCAGGTTTAAATAAACATTTGCGCTGTCTACCGCCGGAAGATTGTTGATCTTTTTTTCCAGCACGGGAATATTAAGATCCCCGACTTTTCCAGAAGGGTTTTCTTTTTTTACAATTTCCCGAATATCTTTTTCATCAATGAAGTAAACCGGTGTTTTTTCATTCATTTTCACAGAAATTTTATTGTCCGTAATCTTCTGTCCGCTGAATTTCTTCAAAGAGAAACTCAACAGAAATCCAAGGATGATTACTGTGATGGCAATTTTTAATATTCTGTATTTATTTTTCATTTTTGTTTTTTAGCTTTTTTAACACTACGGGCGCAAGGTTTTTCTTTAAATTCTTGCTTTTTATTTTCATGTTCGCAAAGGCGTTTCACTCAGCAAATGATAGCTGAAAATATTTTTTATAATTTGTTTACTGCTCTTTTTACTCCATCTTTAAATAAGGTAGAATGAAAATTTAAAATCATCCCTAATTTCATTTCTGTAATTCTTAAATAATTAAGAATTTGGAAAAAATGATATTTATTAATTTCCGGAACTGCTTTTATTTCTATAATTACTTTATTTTCAATTAATAAGTCAACTCTGAATGCTTTCTCAATAATTAAACCTTCATAATTGACACTAATATCTTTTTGACTTTCAATGTTCAATCCGCTATCTTTTAACTTGTGAATTAAACATTGCTCATAAACATTTTCATAAAGTCCGATTCCCAGTTTTCGGTGCACTTTCATCCCTGCATCAAAAACAATGTTTGAAATTTCATTTTCTGTCATTGTGTGTTTTTATTTACTCTGAAATGATATTTTCAGCTATCATTTGCTGAGTGAAACGCCTTTGCGAACAAATTTCCGTGTTTTCAAAAAATTCTTTGTGTCCGTTGCGTTATATTTAATAATTAAATTTTCTCTATCCACTCACAAACAGGATCATACAGTGTGTCTATATTTCCTGCCCCTACTGTAAGAAGGATGTCAAAATCTTTTTCTTTTATTTTACTGAAAGCTTCGCCTAATGTTATAACTTCTTTTTTATCTAAATTAACTTTTTCCAGCAACCAATCGGAAGTAATTCCTTCAAAATTTTCCTGAAGTTCTCTTGCAGGATAAATATCAAGCAAAATCAGTTCATCAGATTTGCTTAGACTTTCTGCGAATCCGTCTGCAAAATCTCTTGTTCTGCTGAAAAGATGGGGCTGGAAAACCACCAGTAACTTCTTTTCAGGGTAAAACGTGCGGATTGAACCCATTACGGCATTAATTTCTGTCGGATGATGGGCATAATCATCGATGTAGATTTTACCGTTTTCGTAAATATGTTTTGTATATCTTCTTTTAATTCCTTTGAAATTGGCAATTGCTTTCTTTAAAGTTTTGAAATCGACTCCTAAACTGTTTAAAATTGCCAAAGCAACCGTAGCATTTTCTACGTTGTGAATTCCCGGAATTTCCCATACAAAATCTTTTACCGTGTCGTTGGGCGTATGGAAATCAAAATAAATTTTATCATGCTCCATTCTCAGGTTATCTGAGTAATAATCAGCCACTTCGTTTACAGCATAGGTTTGATGAGGTCTTCCGATTTCAATTCCTTTTCTTACAAAAAGCTGTTGGTCTTCGGGAACCAGAGCCGCAAATTGTCTGAACCCTTCTTCAATGGTATTTTTATCTCCATAAATATCCAGATGATCCGCATCGGTGGAAGTAATAACTGCCCAATCCGGAGAAAGGTTTAAGAAGCTTCTGTCGTATTCATCTGCTTCCACAACGGAATATTGCGAGCCGTTGTAGAGGAAATTTGACTTAAAATTCTCAGAAATTCCTCCCAGAAAACATGAAAAAGGCAAATCTGCTTCTTTGCATAAGTGTGAAACCAGAGTGGAAGTGGTTGTCTTTCCGTGAGTTCCGGCAACAGCAATGCAATCTGTGTTTTCTGTGATTAACCCTAAAACTTTTGCACGTTTTAATACTTCAAACTGATTGTTATTAAAATAATCTAAAATGTCCAGTTTCTTAATCGCCGGAGTGTAAATAACTAATGTATGTTCTTTCTGAAGCGAAGAGATTTTTTCATCAATAACATCTTCAAAAACAATATCAATTCCCTCGCTCATTAAAGTCTGAGTAAGTTTGGTGTTGGTTTTATCGTAGCCTGAAACTTTCTTGCCCGAAGCATGGAAATAACGCGCCAAAGCACTCATCCCGATTCCTCCGATTCCAACGAAGTAAAAATTTTGATATGTTTCTAAATTGTTCATTTATTTATTTTAATCTTTAATGGCTCGATATACTCAAAGCTACATCGCTAATCCTATTTTATACTATTAGACTTCAACTATTCGTTAATTTTTTAACGGTGTCAGGCTGAGCCTGTCGAAGCCTATTTAATCTTTCATTCTATTTTTTGATAATTCAGGCAACAATTCCCAATTATCATTTATTATTGCTTCCTTTTTCTTTCTACTACAACCTTTAATTTGTTTTTCAAATCCTATTGCCTGATTAACATCATTAAATTCATAATAGAAAACAAGTTCTACAGGTTTTCTTGTATATGTATAGCTTTCAGAATTTAATCCGTCATTATGTTCATTAATTCTTTTTTCCAAATCATTGGTAAAACCTGTATAATAAGAATTATCCGAACATTTTACAATGTATACATAATATATTTTCATTCATTTGTGTTGGTTTTTTTAGCCCTTCGACAAGCTCAGGGTGACATTTCTAATACTAACTGTCTATGTTTTGTCAGGTTGAGCTTGTCGAAATTTTCTATTTACTTCATCACTTTAAAAATCTCGTCTACAATCTCTTTTGCCGCATTTGGTTTGGCAAAATATTTCAGATTTTCAGACATTTCTTTTCTTACTTTTTCATTTTCGCATATTTCTGAAAGGGTATTCCAGAATTTTTCCTTCATCTCAGAGTCTTTTACCATTCGGGCTGCATTTTTTTCAACCAGATTCATCGCGTTTTTGGTTTGATGGTCTTCCGCCGCAAAAGGGAAGGGAACCAATAACACCGGCTTCTGCGCAACCGCCAACTCTGAAATGGCAATTGCTCCTGCTCTGGAAACAATGACATCTGCTGCAGAATAGGCTGTTTCCATATCTTTGATGAATTCCTTAATTTGTATTTGGTTGTTGGTTGATAGTTGCTGGTCGTTTGTCTTTCCATCAACTGTCAACTGACAACTATCAACAATTTCCTTATAATCCAATTTTCCGGTTTGCCAGATCAACTGGTATCCTTTTTCTTTAAGGTTTTCCAGATTGTCTTTCCATCCGTTATTTAATGTTCTTGAACCTAAAGATCCTCCGACAGATAAAATTGTCAGTTTATCTTTATCCAAGCCCATTTTTTCTTTTGCCTGAGTGGTTTCCTGCATTCCCGAAATGATATTCTCCCGAATCGGGTTCCCCAGAAATTTTATTTTTTCAGCCGGAAATCCTTCCACTTTAGGATAAGCGGTGAACACGGCTTTTGCTTTTTTACTTAAAATTTTATTCGTAACTCCTGCATGAGCATTCTGCTCCTGAATAAAAATAGGAATTCCGAGTTTGCTGGCTTCATACAAAGCCGGTCCGCTTGCAAAACCTCCTGTTCCCACTGCGAAATCCGGTGCAAAACTTTTAATAATCTTCTTCGATTTGGATAAACTTTTTAAAATTTTAAAAGGCAATCCTAGATTCGACAGAAGATTTCCTCTGTTGATTCCGGCAATATCAATTCCTTCGATTTTATAACCCGCCTGCGGAACTTTTTCCATTTCCATTTTTCCGTTGGCTCCTATGAACAAAAATTCAGCATCGGGAAATCTTTTTCTGATTTCATCCGCAATAGCAATAGCAGGAAAGATGTGTCCTCCTGTTCCTCCTCCCGATAATAAAACGCGGATGGATTTTGATTTTTGGCTATCTGCTGATTGACTATTCATTTCTGTTTAAATCTTTTTATATTCTTTTTTTATCTTAAGCAATGTCGTTAATCTCTGCTATGCTTTGTTTTTTGCCCATTCCTTCTTCATCGTAAATCTGAATTCTGGAGCTTATGTTTAAAATAATTCCCAACTGCAAATATGTTACCAACATTGAGGTTCCTCCGTAACTTATTAAAGGCAGCGGTTGCCCTGTAACAGGGATTAAATTGACGGCAACTGCAATATTTACAGATAGTTGTATAAAAATCATTACTCCGAGGCTGAGAACGAGCAAAGAGCCGAAAAAAGCAGGCATCTTGCTGGCTATCATGACGATACGGATAATCATAATTAAGTATAAACTTACCAGAAAAACAGCTCCGATCACTCCGTATTCTTCTACAATCACGGCGAAAATAAAGTCGGAGGCAGACTGCGGAAGCATTTGTTTTAAAGCACTTTTGCCGGGTCCCATTCCTGTAACTCCGCCGTGTACGATGGCTGCTTTTGCCATCATCACCTGATAATTTTTTGCTTTTACACTTTCGTCATCTACGTCTGCAGTTTTTGCTTTGCTGGATGTAAAGGTTTCAATACGGCTCATCCATGTGTGAACACGGTTTCCTCCGATTAAGTTGGTGTTTAAAGCCACCAGTAAAAACAGAACAATTGCAATGAATGATGCAGAGATAAATCCTGCAATGTATTTCCAGTGTAACTGTCCGATGACGAGCACAATCACTGAAACCATTAAAATCATCAACGCCGTTGAACCATTGTCTTTTGCTACCAAAACAAAAACCAGCAGAATCGGACCGAAGATGTACATGATGTTCTCAATCGGAAGCCGTTCCCGCGTTATTTTTTTGGTTAAATATCTGCACAGATAAATAATCAACATTAAAAAAGCAAAGGAAGACGGCTGGAATGAAATTGGTGTTCCGGGAATTTTCAGCCATCGTGAAGCACTGGCTCCGTCAATGGTTTGTCCCGTGAACATGGTGACAATCAGTAAAATAACCATTAAACCAAGCATGATGCTGCTGAGTTTTCCGATGTATTCGTATTTTACCATTCCGACTACTCTCATGATTCCCAAACCTAAGACTACGAAGAACATATGTTTGATAACGTGACCGGTTGTGGTCCCGTTGTTGACGATATATTCCAGATTTGAACTTGCAGAATAAACCGGGAAAATAGAGAAAATGGAGATCACAAGAATGACCATCCAAAGTACTTTATCGCCCTTCAGGAATTCAAATCTGTTTTCTGTGTCTTGTTCGTTCATATATAATGCTGTTGGCTTTTGGCTAATTGCCATTGGCTTTTAATACCTGCTCTTTAAACTGATGACCCCTGTCTTCATAGTTTTTGAATAAATCAAAACTTGCACAGCACGGAGACAGTAAAACCGTATCTCCTTTTTCAGCGAGAGATTTTGAGATCTCCACTGCTTTTTCCATGCTCGACGTGTCGTAAATAAATTCTTTTTTGTCTTTAAAGAAGTTGATAATCTTTTCATTATCAATTCCTAAGCAGACGATTGCTTTTACTTTTCTTTTGACTAATTCTTCAATTTCAGTATAGTCATTACCTTTATCTAAACCTCCAACGATCCAAACGGTAGGAGTTTTCATGCTTTCTAAAGCGTAATAGGTTGCATTAACATTGGTCGCCTTGCTGTCGTTGATGTATTTTACACCCTCAATTTCAGTTACAAGCTCCAGTCTGTGTTCAACCGCCTGAAAAGTCATTAATGAATTTCTTATGCTTTCATTATTGATTTCCAATATTTTACCGGCAATTGAAGCGGCTAAGCTGTTGGCAACATTGTGAGTTCCCAGAAGAGATAATTCATCAAGTTTCATTGAAAAAGTATCCTTCAGTTTTACCTCAATGGTTTCGTCGTTAATGAAACCTCCTTCTTCCAGTTTTTCCTTGGTGGAGAAAGGAATCATTTTCGCCTTAATTTCTAATTTTTCAAGAATATTTTTGCTCATTTCATCATCTTTATTGTAGATGAAAAAGTTGTCATTTTCCTGATTTTCCGTTATTCTGAATTTAGCCAGAGCATATTCTTCATAGTTATAATTGTACTGATCCAGATGATCCTGTGACAAATTCAACAATAAAGAAATATACGGTCTGAAATTCTGAATATCGTCCAACTGGAAAGAGCTTACTTCCAGAACATAATATTCATGGTTTTCATCGGCAACCTGCTTTGCGAAGCTGTACCCGATATTTCCGCCTAAACCTACGTTTAATCCGTCGTTTTTCAGGATGTAGTAGATGAGAGACGTTGTTGTTGTTTTTCCGTTGCTTCCTGTGATGGCGATGATTTTCGCATCTGTAAATTCCGAAGCAAATTCAATTTCAGAAGAAAGCCTTATTCCTTTCTCATTAATTTTCTGAATCATTTCTGCCTTTTTCGGAATTCCCGGACTTTTTACAATCCAGTCGGCGTTTAAAATTCTTTCTTCATCGTGGCTTCCTTCTTCGAATTCAATTCCATTCTCGTTCAGAAACTGTCTGTAGTTATCCTTGATGGCACCTTTATCGGAAAGAAAAACTTCCATTCCTTTCTTTTTTGCCAGATAGGCAGCTCCGCAACCACTTTCTCCTCCTCCTAAAACAACTATTTTCATATTTATTCTTTTGTAAAATGTAAAATGTAAAACGTACAATGTATCTGGTGTCTTTTTACATCAATACTTTTTACTTTTTACAAAATTTATCTCATTTTTAATGTGATCAGACATACAATTGCCAACATTACTCCGATGATGATCATTCTGTTCACTATTTTACTCTCATGAAAGCCTCCCTTCTGATAATGGTGATGTAAAGGGGACATTCTGAATAGTCTATTGTTTTGGGCATATTCGAGCCCGAATTTTCTTTTTCTGTATTTAAAAACGACAACCTGAAGCATCACGGAAATATTTTCGATCAGGAAAATTCCGCAAAGTACAGGAATCATGAGTTCTTTTCTTAAAATAATCGCTAAAACGGCAATAACTCCGCCTAACATCAGACTTCCGGTGTCGCCCATGAAAACCTGAGCCGGATAGGTGTTGTACCAGAAGAATCCGATTACGGCTCCTACCATTGCGACCACGAATATGGTGGTTTCTCCCATGTTGGGAAGGAACATAATATTCAGATAATCAGCAAAAATGATGTTCCCTGAAAGATAGGCAAACAAGCCGAGCGTTAGTAAAATAACGGTACTGGTTCCTGCGGCAAGACCATCAATTCCGTCGGTAATATTGGCTCCGTTTGAAACGGCTGTTACGATGAAAATTACAATTGGGATAAAAACAATCCAAGCCCATTCGTGGGCATCTTTATCGTTCATCCAAAACAGAATTCCACTGTAATCGAACTCGTTGTTTTTAGCAAACGGAACGGTGGAAACGGTTATTTTCTCGGTAGGCATAAAGTTTTGCTCTACATTATTTCTGTTTACCACTTTTGCATCTGCATATTTTCTTTTTACGGTAATATCGGGATGAAAATACATGGTAACTCCAACAATCAAGCCCAATCCGACCTGTCCAACAATTTTGAATTTACCGCTTAAACCGTCTTTATTCTTTTTGATCTTTTTTAAATAATCATCAAGAAAACCTATTGCACCCATCCATATTACGGAAACAATCAGAAGAACAATATAAACGTTTGTAATTCTGGTAAATAGCAATACAGGAATTAACGTTGCCAAGATAATGATAAGACCTCCCATCGTAGGAGTTCCTTCTTTTTGTTTCTGCCCGTCCAGACCAAGATCGCGCACCAGTTCTCCCATCTGTTTTGCTCTCAGATAGTTGATGATTCTTTTTCCATACACCAAAGCAATGGTTAAAGAAAACAGAACCGCCATTCCTGCACGGAAGGAGATGTATTTCAACAGTCCCAATCCGGGAACGTGGATTCCCATGTTGGTTAAATATTCGTATAGATAGTATAGCATTTCTTTTATTTCAGTTCTTAAAGATTATACATTTTTGTAAAAACGTTATTTCTGTGTTTGCATAACGAATCAATATTTTTCTCAGGACTTTCAATTATTAGTCTAATCCCTCCAAAAGGTTCATTATATAACTTTAAAATTTCTTTTTTATATTTTTTATCTTTATTCTCAAGATATTTTTCACAAAGGCAAATTGCTACATCAACTTTTGCATTTGATTCTGATACCTCTAAATAACCAAGCTTTGGCTTGTTGAGTTCATAAGTTTGTTCACAATCTAAAATCTTAATTTTCTTTTTAGAATAATTATTTAAAAGAAAAACTATTAACAATCCTAATCCCAAAACTGCGGAAATTATTAATATGATTTTAGAGGTTTTCATTTATTTAAATTAAATATCTTTTATTTTGACATTAATTTCCACAGCTCATTAATGGTTTCTTTGTCGTCAAAATGATGTTTCACGCCGTTTATCTCCTGATAGGTTTCGTGTCCTTTTCCGGCTACGAGAACGATATCTTTCGGTTCTGCAAATTTTATCGCCATTTTGATGGCTTCTTTTCTGTCCGGAATTGAAGTGTACTTGCTGAAGTTTTGAGGTTCAACACCGGCTTCGATTTCTTTGATGATTGCTGCCGGATCTTCTGTTCTCGGGTTGTCTGAAGTGATGATTGCCAATGTTGATTTTTTCGTAGCAATATTTCCCATTTCAGGTCTTTTTGAATGATCTCTGTCGCCTCCGCATCCGAAAACGGTGATCAGTCGTTCGTTTTTTGTTCTGATATCATTAATGCTGTCCAGAATGTTTTCCAATGCATCCGGAGTGTGTGCATAATCTACGATAAAGAAAATTCCGCCATCGGATTTGAAGGTTTCAAATCTTCCGGACACTCTTTTTAGTTTGCTGATTGCCTGTAAAATTTCGTCTGATTCAAAGCCCAGCTCGGAAGCAATTCCGAAAACCAATAAGAGGTTGTAGACATTGAATTTTCCGGTGAGTGTTGTCCAGAATTCTTTTCCGTTGAAATTCAGCAGCATTCCGTTGAAATCAACTTCCAGTAATTTTCCGTGAAAATCTGCCATTGTCTTCAAAGCATAAGATCTTTTTGTGGCTTTTGTGTTTTGAAGCATCACATTCCCGTTCTTATCATCCACATTGGTGATGGCAACCGCAGAATCTTCCAGTTGATCGAAAAATCTTTTTTTTGTTTTCAGATATTCGTCAAACGTTTTATGATAATCTAAATGATCGTGTGTAAGATTGGTAAATCCGGCAATTTTAAAGTGAAGTCCCTCGATTCTGTTCTGGGCAATTCCGTGGGAGCTTACTTCCATAAAAGCGAATTCACACCCTTCTTCAACCGCCTGAGCTAAAATTTTATTGATGGTAATAACATCAGGAGTGGTATGTGTTGCCGGAATGATCTTTTCCCCGATTCTTATTTCAACGGTAGAAAGAAGGGCAGAATCATATCCTAAATTTTTAAAAATATCAAAAAGCAGAGTGGAAACAGAGGTTTTTCCGTTAGTTCCCGTTACTCCGATTAATTTTAGTTTTTCTGAAGGATTACCGTAGAAATTGGACGCTAAATGACCTAAAATTTTAGATGAATCTTTTACTTTAATATAAGTAGCATTTTCACTAAGGTTTTCAGGAAATTCTTCGCAAACAATTGCTGTTGCTCCTTTTTCCACTGAAGATGCAATAAATGAATGTCCATCCACAACTGTCCCTCTCATTGCAATATACAAGGAGTTTTCCGTAACCTTTCTGCTGTCGAATACCAATTCTGAAACTTCACGGCTGTCGTCACCATGAATTTCTAATACCGGAATTCTTTTTAATAAATCATTTAACTGCATTTCTCTTTATTTGTTCCATAAGTTTCACTTACGGTTATTCATAATTGAACCCTTCGGGTTCTTTTCTTTTTTTTAATTCTGCAGAGACAGATAAATTCTCTGGTTTCTGCTTATGGTTGTGCCTTCTGTCGGGAACTGCTCTTTAATTCTTCCCACGCCCTTAAAATCTACACGGTAGCCTAAGTTTTCAAGCTGTGGAATTACATTTTTACCGATCAATCCAACTACATTTGGCATCTGTTTATTACTTACTGCGACTTTTACGTTAGGTTCCACCATTTTGTTCAGGTTTACCTTTTTGTCGACAAGCATTTCTCTTTCAATATTCTGCGGGGTTTTCAGGAATGTTTTTCCTGCAATTTCTTTAAACACCGGTGCGGCAACGGTAGCTCCATAAAATCCTTTCGATGTATTCGGTTCGCTGATCATTACGTAACAGGTATATTTCGGATTATCAGCAGGATAGAAGCCTGCGAATGACGAGCGGTATTTCATAGGACCTGGAAGCCAGTATTCAAACCTTGCGGTTCCTGTTTTTCCTGCCATTTTTAAATTGGGTGTGAAAATACTTTTTGCTGTTCCTTTTTCAACGGCTTTTGTTAAGGCATTGGTCATCATTTTAATGGCTTTTTCGGATGCCATTTTGTTAACCATTACTTCCGGTTTTGCCGTGTACATTACTTTTCCGTCCTTCATAATTTTATCAATAAATAAAGGCTTCAGCATTTTACCGTTGTTTGCGACTCCGTTATAGAAAGTGGCTAACTGCAACAGGTTTATGTTTGTAGAATATCCGTAGGCAATGGATGCGAGCGTTGCGGCATTCCATCTTTTGCTTTCGGGAGTTAAAATTTTTGGTTTTGTGATTCCCGGAAGTTCAATATCCATTTTATCGAATAATTTCCATCTTCTTAAGTGATCTAAGAAAATCTGAGGCTTTTCAGCATAATATTTCGTAATTAATTTTGCAGAGCCTACGTTGCTGGATTTAGCCAACACATCACTGATATCATACGTTCCGCCGCCGTGACCGTCTGAAATTCTCTGTTTTGCGTACACCCAGATTCCGTTTCCTACATTTACGGTTGTGTTTTCATCGATGAAACCATCATCCATTGCAGCCAAAAGTGAAATGGTTTTAAAGGTAGAACCCGGTTCAATATTGTCTTTCAGGGCATAATTGTAAGAATCTACATAATCGCCATCGTCAGTTCTTCTTAAATTTACCATGGCGCGGACTTTTCCGGTTTCCACTTCCATTACAATCACGGTTCCGTGTTTTGCTTCGAAGTTCACGAGCTGCTTCTGTAAAGCCGAGTGTGCAATATCCTGAATTCTAAGGTCTAATGTGGTATAAACATCTTCTCCGTCAACAGGTTCCTGAACTTTCCAATAATCAATTGGCTTCCATTGGGATGAATTGATTCTCTGCTCCAGTCTTTTTCCGTCTGTTCCTCTTAAATATTTAGAGAAAGCGCCTTCAAGACCTGCTGTGTGAACGCCGTCGTCCATTCCGATGGTTCCGGCTCCGATTTCTGAAGTAGCCAGTTCTCTTTTATAGTTTCGGTCTACGATAAAACCTCCTTTGTTTTTGCCTCTTTTGAATATCGGAAATTTGCGGATTCTGTCGTATTGATCAAAATCAAGCCCTTTAACTAAAGTGTAGTATTGGTTTTTCTTTTTTCTCTGCTCGTCAAATTTCTTTCTGAATTCTGCTCTTGGCTTTCCGAACATTTTGCTTAAAGAATCCGTTAAAGCACCAATGTTGTTGGTGTAAATGGTGTCTTTCATCGTTTTGAAATCCAGATAGATGTCATAACGCATGACGGTTGTTGCCAGAATAGAGCCGTCTGACGCAAAAAGATTTCCTCTTGCTGCTTTCAGGGTGGCTTCACGATAGTTTTTGTTGATGTAATCGTCTTTAATTTCCTGAACGTTCGTATTCTGAAGAATAACGATGCGCGCCAGGAACATTACAAACACGCACAAAGCCAGCACTGCAAAGAGGTAGCCCCATCGTAACGTTTTCTTACGTTTGTTGTCGTATTCATTTTGCTTTTGCATCTGTACTGTCCAGTTTTATTAGCAATTTATGAGGATGGTTTTCGAGGGTCATTAAAGAATCCTTTGCAACCTCTTTCCCCAGTTCCGATTCCATTTTTACTTTTATCAGCTTACTTTGTGCGTAAGCGTTTCGCGATTTATATTCTTCTGTTTCTTCTTTGAGTGCGTTGACAATTTTAATTTTTTTATTGACGAGGTGATTGCTGTAAATCATTGCCATCATCAATACAAACAACAGCAGAAAATACTTGTAATGTATTTTAATCTCATCACGATTCAGGAAATTTCCTTTTATAATGTCTATAAAAGTTAATCTCTTCTGAGGACGATTTGTTGTTGTTCTTTTTGCCATTTGTTTTTTGTTGTCGGTTGTTGGTTGCTGGTTGTTGGTTTTTAAAATTAAAATTAAAACTAACAACTATTAACTATCAACTAAAAACTATACTTTTATTCCTGTTCTCATTTTAGCACTTCTGGCTCTTGAGTTTTCTTCTATTTCCTTATCATCGGGAATGATGGCTTTGCTCTTTACCAGCTCGAATGCTTTTTTATAAT
This sequence comes from Chryseobacterium sp. C2(2020), assembly GCF_014218915.1. Lineage (NCBI taxonomy): Bacteria > Pseudomonadati > Bacteroidota > Flavobacteriia > Flavobacteriales > Weeksellaceae > Chryseobacterium > Chryseobacterium sp. C2(2020). The sequence continues at coordinate 26,774 of NZ_JACLCT010000036.1, read as the reverse complement.
TTCCGTAAATGTCTCTTTCGGGTTCTCCCTCGAACATTCCGTTTTTCAAAAATCTTTTTACCAGTCTGTCTTCCAGAGAATGGTAAGAGATGACCACCAGTCTTCCTTCGGGTTTTAAAACATTGTATGCCTGTACGAGCATTTCTTTTAAAACTTCCAGTTCCTGGTTTACTTCAATGCGTATTGCCTGAAACAACTGGGCATAAAATTTATTTACTTTATGCGGCGGAAGATAACTGAAGAGTTTTTTCAGATCTTCTGTTGTATCGATGCTTTTTGTTTTTCTGTGATGAACGATGTCTCTTGCCAGTTTTCTTGCTTCTCTCAGTTCGCCATAATAATAAAAAATGTCGGCAAGCTGCTCTTCATCGTAATCGTTAATCACTCTTTTGGCATCAAGACCCTGCATGACGTTCATTCTCATATCCAGCGGAGCGTTGCTTCGTGTAGAGAATCCTCTTTCGGCTTCATCAAACTGATGCGAAGAAACACCCAGATCCGCCAGAATTCCGTCAACCTGAGAAACTCCGTAAATTAATAAAGAGTTTTCCAGAAACCTGAAGTTCTGATTGATGAGTGTAAATCTCGTATCATCAATTGTATTTTTAAGAGCATCTAAGTCCTGATCGAAACTGAACAGTTTTCCTTTATCCGAAAGTCTGCCCAATATCTCTCTTGAATGGCCGCCGCCACCAAAAGTACAGTCCACATATATTCCGTCTGGATTCGTCACCAAATCATCAACACTCTGCTTCAGCAAAACGGGGTTATGATACATGTTTTAGTTGTGTTTTTTTACGTTTTTATAACGCAGTTATTCTTCTTCGAACGTGCCCATTACATCTTCGGCAAGATTCGCAAAATCGTCTTCACTGATGGAGATTACCTTTTCGTAATCGTCCTTATCCCAGACTTCAAACAGTTCTCCTGCACTGGTAATTACAATCTCTTTCTGAAGATTAGCAAAAACAGTGAGGTCTTTAGAAATCTGTAACCTTCCGGCGTTATCCAGCTCCACAATTTTTACACCTGCCGTAAACATTCTAATGAAATCAGCATTCTTTTTAATGAATCTGTTCAGTTTATTAATTTTGCCCATCACTTTATTCCATGCGTTCATGGGATAAACTTCCAGACAGGGTTGGAACACAGATCTTTTGACTACAAACGCCTTGTCGTCGAAGTTTTCCATCTGTTTGATTAAAGATGAAGGAACTTTTAAGCGGCCTTTGTCGTCAATTTTACACTCATATGTTCCAATGAAACTGTTCATTTGGGACAAATTTATATAATAATTTCTAAAATCTCCCACTTTTTCCCACTTTTTACCTTAATGTTAATAAGTTTTATTAAAGATTTAATTTCGATAGTGTAAAGGGTTGATATGTTGGACGTTGATAAACCTCTTATTTACGCCATAATAAATAGATTTTTAAAAAAAACTTTAAAAAAGAGTTTGATATATTATTTTTATTTTAAATTAGGGTAATCAAAATATTTTTGAGGTTTAATTTGTATTTTTGCAAGGCTTTATTAAGGCATTTTATGATATTTAGTACAAAAAAAGAAAAGAAATATACTTTCGTAGAAGCGGGGGAAGGACATCCATTGGTGCTGTTGCACGGTTTAATGGGTGGTTTGAGTAATTTCGATAAGATGGTAGATTTTTTTTCAGACAGAGGATTCAAAGTATACGTTCCTCAGTTGCCGATCTACGATTTGCCGGTACTCAATACTAATCTTACGACATTAGCAAAATATATTGCTAAATTTATAGAAACCCATATTGAAGGTCCTGTAACGATTGTAGGAAATTCTATGGGAGGTCATGTAGGGCTTATTCTTACACTGGCAAGACCGGATCTTATTAAAAATCTTGTGCTTACAGGAAGTTCAGGATTATATGAGAGAACTTTCGGAGACAGTTTTCCGAGAAAAAATGACCGTTCCTATATAAGAAAGAAGACCGAGGAGGTTTTCTATGATCCTTCCGTAGCGACCGAAGATCTGGTAGACGAGGTTTTTGCCGTGGTAAATGATCGAATGAAGGGTATAAAAACCGTAATGTTGGCAAGAAGTGCCATTAAACACAATATGCTGAACGATCTGCCTAAGATTAAAACACCTACGTGTCTGATCTGGGGTAAACAGGATAATGTAACGCCTCCTGAAGTTGCGGAAGATATGCATAAGTTTATTCCGAATTCAGATCTGTTCTGGATCGATCACTGCGGTCATGCAGCGATGATGGAAAAACCCGATGAATTCAATGAAATTCTTTATAACTGGGTAAAAGATAAAGTTTAAAATAAAATATAAAACGACCATTAAGAGCTTTTCTTAATGGTTTGTTTTTCTAAAAATATTCAATAAAATGGTTATTAAAACAGCAACATTTGTAAAGAGCAGCGGAAAATGGCAGGATTGTCCGGAACCGAATCTTCCTGAGTATGCTTTCATCGGAAGATCGAATGTAGGAAAGTCTTCGCTCATCAATGCAATGATGAATCATAAAGATCTGGCTAAAACGTCCCAGACTCCGGGAAAGACACAGCTTATCAACCATTTCTTAGTGAACGAAAACTGGTATCTTACGGATTTGCCGGGTTACGGATATGCGAAAGTTTCGAAATCGATCAGAAAGGATTTTGAAAAACTGATCACCAATTATATTCTGAACCGAAGAAATCTGGTTAATCTTTTTGTTCTGGTAGATTCCAGACACAAACCGCAGAATATCGATTTGGAATTCATCCAGTGGTGCGGTGAAAGCGGCGTTCCGTTTTCTATCGTGTTTACAAAAGCAGATAAGCTGAAGCCAAATGTTGTGATTAAGAATGTGGAGGATTATAAAGTAGAGCTTCATAAAACATGGGAAGATCTGCCGGAATTATATGTAACCTCAGCAGAAAAGAAGGAGGGTGGTGATGAAATTTTAAGTTTCATCCAGAAAACCAATGAGTTTTTGATCAATAATAATGTAAGCTTTGATGAGTAATATTGTCTGGAAAATAAAAACTTTCGACGAATTTACTGTTCCTGAACTGTATGCGGTTTTAAAAGCCAGAATTGATGTTTTTGTAGTGGAGCAGAACTGTCCTTATCCGGATTTAGACGGTTATGATCAGAAAGCAATTCACATCTGGGCAGAAGAAGACGGAGAAGTTTTGGCGAACTGCAGGATTTTCGACAAAGGAATAAAATATGACGAACCTTCAATAGGACGGGTTTTAACCACGGAAAAGGCAAGAGGAAAAAGCTTAGGCAGGCAATTGATCCAATATGCGGTTGAAACGATCGAAAACCGTTTCCACACTTCTGAAATCAGGATTTCTGCGCAGGATTACCTGCTGAAATTTTATGAAGATTTCGGATTCGAAGATACGGGAAAAAAATATCTGGAAGACGACATTCCGCACACGGAAATGCTCAGGAAATAAAGAAAAGCGAGGAATTGATTCTTCGCTTTTTTTTTGTTGGATTATTCGTCAAGACGCAAAGTTTAATAAAATTCAGCTTTTTTAAGGCGCAAGAAAATCAAACATTTTTATTTTTAATAATTCGATTCATTTAAGATTGATATTACTTCACATCCTTATAAAAAACATACCCTTTCTTGCCGGAAGATTTTACCTTTATTTTGTACCATGAACCTTCTTTGGAAAGTGGAATCAGCTTTTCGTTTTTGTAAACTCTTGCTACAACGGAAGATTTCAGAGATGGCTTTTCGTAAATATTGGTGGTTGCAATTCCGGTAATGTATCGGTTGGAACTAAGGTCTACGTTTACCTCATCAATAATAATTTTTTGAGGCTTATTGGATTTTGTTTTTGAAGAAGTATAATAATCGGAAGCAGTGTGTTTCTTGGTTTTTCTTTTCCTGGTTGAACTTCTGCCGGAAGAATAACTTTCTGAAGATCCGCCGCCGCAAACGCCACAGGTTCCGCCGCTGCTGCAATGTCCGCACCGCGAACAGTTGGAACAGGCGGTACAATTGGCAGAACCTGTACATCTTCCTTCGTGTCCTATACTGTCGTTTGCTTTAAAGCACGAGTTTAAAAGAAAAGAACCAAAGGCGAATATGATGAAGGGTATTAGTTTTTTCATGATTTTATTTCTTTAAAGTTTCATCTGTAATTTCTGCTTTCGGAGCATTCTGTTTTACGGAAGCAATGCCGTTTTCCATTCCGGATTTTGTGCTGTAATACTGGCTTTTCCCAATGATTTCTCCGTTTCTTGCTTTCGGAACGAAGTAATCTTTCTTGTTCACCGCCTCTCTTCTGTCGTATCTGGAATCGTCCTGAGAATTAATTTTTACAGATTCAATTCCTTTTATACAGGATGCTTTCTGAACGTAGCCTTCGCTTGTTAAAATAATTTCACCGTTTCCGGCTTTCAGATTAAACTGATACTCTTTGTTGACTCTTTGTGTGATGACGAATTTTCCCATGGTTTTTGGTTTTTAAGATTTCTACATTTAGTTACAGCCGGAACAGTAAGATCTGTCTACGTATTCTTTGCTGTTTCCGGAGTAATAATAACATCCTCCTCTCGATCCAACGAATAATTGCTTTCCGTTATACGTACATCCTTTGCTTTGAGAATAAGTTCTGGAGCTTCTGGTTTTGCTTCTCTTTGTTTTTCTGCTTTTGTTGGCTTTAGATTTCTTTGTTTTTTTAGAGAAAAATTCGGTAGTTGCTTTTGAGTTGCTATGGTCTGCTGATGCGGATATGGTTGTCGGCAACAATAATCCTAAACCTAATACTCCTGTTAATAGTAGTTTTTTCATGATGATAATTTTAATTGTTTTACATTTCAAAAATATGAGCATTAATTTTCGATCCGTTACGGAAAACCGTAAACGCAGAATATTTAATAAAAAAACCTTCCAGAGTTTCTGAAAGGCTATTAGTTTTTCGATGAAGTGTAGCATCTAGATGATGCCGATGTCTTTGCACATCACAACAAGTTCGATGTTGTTTTTGGCTCCCAGTTCGTAGCGGAGATCATTCAGTCTTTTTTCGATGGCACTTTTGCTGTCGGGCGTAATTTTATTTTCTTTAAAATGTTTTTCAATGTCGCCCTGTTTCCATCCTTTGGCAAGAAGCTCGATAAGCGTAACATCATATTCTGTGAATTCGAAAGACGTATTTCTTATGGAATTTAAAATCTCCTGCGGAATAACGGTTTCTCCGGAAAAAACTTTTTTAATGGTGCTTCTGAGATCTTTTCCGTCATTTCTTCCCTTGCTTACAAAACCATTGATGTTGTGTGTTTTGAAAAGATCATCAATAATCTTCGGTTTCTTCTCAATGGAAAACGCTATTACTTTCAGGTTGGGCTGAATTTTTCTGACTTCTTCAATGAGCTGTTGACCGGAATTGACTTTCTGTTCAATGTGATCTTCATCAAAGGACAGATCTGTAATCAGCAGATCATAGGAATCAGCAGTTGCAGCGGCTTTTATTTTTTGCAGGGCATCATCACAATAATTTACAAAATCAAAATGCGGAATCTGTAATTCGGTAAGGGCATTTACCACTCCTAAATTTCTGACTTCATGGTCTTCGGCTATCAGTACTTTTTTAAACATATTTCGATTGTATTGGTATGGTTATCTCAATAATTAATCCACCTGTTGGATTTTTTTCAAAAGTAATATCTCCTCCAATGCTTTCAATACGGTTTTCCGTATTATGGATTCCTGTGCCTTTTTGTTGCTCCAGATCATCGATTCCTACGCCGTTATCGGTATATCTGATGGTTAAATTTTTATCATTTTTTTCAAATTTAACAGATGCACGCTGAGCTTTGCTGTGTTTTTTCATGTTCACAAGAATTTCCCTTATGATGTAGTACAGCTCGAGCTGTGTGTTGTAAGGAATGTTTTCCCAAATGCTTTCTTTATAACTTACCGGCAGAACTTTTACTTCTTCAGAAGAGTAGGAGGTAATCATGTTAATAAAGCGTTGTGCAAAATCCTTTTCAGCAATATTTTCGTGAGAAATATCTCTGGATTCTTCGTACATCTTTTCGATATTATTAAGAATCTTGGTCTTATCCATTTCAGGGTTGTTCTGAACATCAATCATCATATGGTACAATCCATTCGCAACCACATCATGCACTTTTTTCGACATTTTAATCTGCGTATTTTTGACTTCGAGTTCTTTTTCCTGTTCAAGACCTTTTTTCCTTTTTTTATAATAGAAAAATCCTACAATTAAAAGAATGCTTAGACTACCAATTCCAACATTTCTTATTATCCTTTCAATTCTATTATCAGCAGTAAGTTTTTGGTTGATAGCGTTCTTTTGTTCTACATCATATCTTACCATTGCAAATTGGCTTTTATGCTTATTTCTTGTGGTTTGTAAATTATCATTGATGGAATCAAACTTGTTAAAATTTGAAAGATATTTTTCAGGCTGCAGTGTTATAATTCTTTTCAGTGCTGTTATCTGATCATCTGGACTATTATTTTGTATTGCTTCTTTGAGCATTTTTTGTGCATACTCTAAAGACAACTTTTTGTCTTTATCATAATAGTATGTTGATAAAGTTTCGAAACTTGAATTTAATCCCTCTCCATCATTATTTTTTTGTCTTATTTCTAAAGCTTTATAAAATTCAGGTAAAGGATTGTAATTGTTATCACCAAAATATTTAGCTTTTGCAAAATTGTTTAATGCTCTTGAATAATTATTTGTACTATCTGCATAAATTGCTTTCTTAAGATAAATCTGAGCTAATTTGTATTTTTCCTGATTTATTAGAGCTGCACCAATATTATTGTAGCAGATGTATTTTGCTTCGTTATTATTTGCGTTTATGATAGCTTTTTTATAGTAAACTATTGCACTATCATAATTTTTAAGACTATTAGAAGCATTAGCAATATTGTTGTAGTTGGAAGTAAATATTTTTTTTGAAATAATATCATTTCTTGATTTAAGAAATTTGTTTGTTTCTAATGATGTTTCAATTGATCCGTAAAAATCTCCTTTATTATACTGAATGAGTGCCATGTTTACTAAAGCTCTTGCTGCACCAAGAGAATCATTTTTCTCTAAAAAGTCATTTTTAGATAAGTTAAAATAATAAAAAGCTGAATCAGAGTTGTTTTTTTTGAAGATTAATGCTCTTTCAAAATATTTGTTTGTAGGAGGATTAATATTAACTTGTTTTTCTTTTTTACAAGAAAAAATAAGAAACAATGTGAATATTACTAAAAAATTTTTCATGGTTTTAGTTTTTACAAAGTAAAACAAAAGGACAGATTTATGCAATCTGTCCGATATTAAATTATGGATTTGTAAAAGGAGGAGGTATTTGTCCTGTGTTTCCACCAACTGGTCCACCGCTTCCCGGTCCATCCGGATCGACTCCGTCTCCCGGATCAGTTCCTGTTCCCGGATCTACCAATTGAGTGGTTGGCTGTCCGTTATTATTATTTCCATTGTTATTGCATGATGTATTGGCATTATTATTCCCGAACGCTAATGAGATTAGCATTAATATTAAGTTTAACATTTTTTAAAAATTTTATAAGAGTTTGGATAATTTTTCTTCCTCTCAGGAAATAAATCCCGAGCTGTACACTGTTAAAATTTTCGAAGCGCTTCTTAAATTTTTTTTGGGAAGTGAACCTTCAAAAACGGAAGAGAAACATCTGCTTCCCAACCCGGAGTTTTCTTCCGTTTTATCTGGTAATTTTTGAAATCAGGTTTTTTTTGTTTTTTTTTAATTATTTTTTTGTCCCTGATTTCTTTTACAAATATCTGATAGATTTGCTGAAATCTACGGACAGACGATGGACAGCACATAAATGCATAAATGTTTGATTTTTACGGATTACCGTAAATTTGCTGTCCAATTTTTGTCTAATTTGGACAGCAAATAATTAATACCTGAAAATTATGTATGAGAAGAAAAGATTTTTGTTGAAAACAGTGTTTGATACAGCGAGAAATGAACTTCCGAACAGCAGTAGCATAACTTCAATATCAGATTATTTAAGCTCTCTATTTGAAGAACGATATAATTTTTCTAGAGACGGAAAGTCATACAAAAGATATTATAAAAGTTTGGTTGAAAAAAATGAAGATTACAAGATTGATGATTTAGCATTACTCTATTTAAGTAAATATATTAGTTATGATAATTTTGAAGATTTTTGTAGTAGGGTACAACTAGATAATGATAATACAGAAACTTTTTCCCTGAGTTTTAAAGATTTGTCTGAAAAATTTCAACAAATTTTTATCACAGTAACACCTACAGTTTTTTTTTCAGATGTATTTAAGAAAAACGGCTTAGGCATTTTAGAAATGACATTTGTTTTATTAATGGTTACAGGAGGTGTTGTTTTTTCTAACAGCAAAACTTCCAAATCTTTAGGATTTATGTCGGGATGGGGTTCTCCTGCGACAGACAAACCGTATATGTATTGGGACAAAGACCGTTATATGGCAACGGACAGCAGTTCGCTGTATTCTCATGCTGAGGTTGTACCAATGCATAGCTACTCATTTATTAATATGAAAAAGATTATGCGACCGGATACACTTACTGTTGATAATGCAATGGGAAAAGTCTGGTACGATAAAAGCAATAATCATGTAGAATTTTTTACAAGTCTCGGGAAGCATCCTGAAAATGGAAAAGCCTTAAAAGATGTTACCGAACACATCCTTGAAACATATGCCGGAGAAAATGCGATAATGGAAGAATAGAATATCATTTGCAAATGTTAAAAAAAATCGGGCGGTTTCCTCTGGAAACCGCCCGATTTTTTTCGTTATTGGAGCTATCCGTAATCAGTCATATTAAAAAATCCTTTGAGCTAAAATAAAGCACGATGATTGATAACGGATAAACAATAAATTATTGTTCATTCAGCATTCCCAGTTCGCCGAAATGCTTTTTAAACTTCTGAATTTTCGGTCCTACCACAGCGCTGCAATATGGTTGAGTCGGATTTTCGTTATAATATCCTTGGTGATACTGTTCCGCTGCCCAGAATTTATCGAATTTCGTTACTTCCGTTACATAGGTTCCCTGCCATCTTCCGGATTCTTTGGATTTTTCAATTGCCGCTTCAGCTTTTGCCTTTTCCGCATCGTCTTTGTAATAAATAACAGAACGGTATTGTGTTCCGATATCATTTCCCTGTCTGTTAAGCTGCGTAGGGTCGTGAAGGAAAAAGAAAACATCCATTAACTGTTCGTAAGAAATAACAGCAGGATCGTACGTGATCTGTACCACTTCTGCATGTCCGGTTTCTCCTGTGCACACTTCTTCATACGTAGGATGGTCTTTGTGACCTCCCGAATATCCGGAAACCGCAGACTGTACTCCTTTCAGCATATTGAAACAGCTTTCCACACACCAAAAACATCCGCCTCCGAAAGTAATCTGTTCTAAATTGTTGTTATCCATAAATTAATTATTGTAATTTCTTGTTTTCTCCTGTGAACAATGGAGAAAAAACCTATCAAAAATAAGGAAAAGTTTTTCAATCGGGCGTTCAAAATTCAAATTGTCATAATAGATGAGACAAATTTTTTCAAACACAATTCTCAAAAATATTTTCATCAAATAAAATCTAAAAATCTGCGTTATCAGCACAATCTGCATGAAAATTTTAATAATAGTATTGAGGTAGAGTAGAGATCCTTCGACTGCTTCGCGCTCAGGGTGACAGTGCTGCAAATTTGTTGCTCATAGAGATTTGTATTAGCAAAGTTATGCCGAGATAAATTTTTTCAAACACAATTCTCAAAAATGGTTTCATCAAATAAAAATCCAAAATCTGCGTTATCAGCACCATCTGCGAGAGAATTTAATAAAGATATTGAGTTAGAATAAAGATCCTTCGACTGCTTCGCGCTCAGGATGACAGTGCCGCAAATTTGTTACTCATAGAGATTAGTATTAGCGATGTCATGCTGAGCCTGTCGAAGCATCTCTAAGATGTTATAAAAACAAAAAAGCACCCTTAAAAAAGGATGCCTGTATTATTTGAGAATCATTGCGATTTTGCGTTAAAAAATTTAATAGAAATCAACGCAGATAATCAAAATGTCCGGTTATTTTTCCCAAACCAAAGCACTTGCGCCTAAAATAGCAGCATCCGCTTCGTCAAGTTCACTGAAAACCAATTTTACCTTGTTTCTGAAAATAGGAAGCAGGTTTCTTTCCATGTGAAGTTTGGTAGGTTTTAAAATAAAATCTCCAGCTTTTATCACGCCGCCAAATAAAAGAATTGCTTCCGGAGAAGAGAACATTACAAAATTTGCCAAAGCTTCTCCCAGTTTCTGTCCGGTATATCGGAACACTTCAATAGAAATCGGATCGCCCTGTATAGCACATTCGTGAACGGTTTTAGAATTGATGGATTCTTCAGGATACTGATTCAGTAAAGATTCAGGGAATTCGGCTCTCATTTTTTTTGCGGTAATCGCAATTCCGGTTGCGGATGCATAGGCTTCAAGACAGCCTTCAGAACCTGTGCTCCAGTGTTTTCTTCCGCCCGGTTTTACGATGGTGTGTCCCAGTTCTCCGGCAAATCCGTCGTGTCCGTAGATCAGTTTTCCCCCTGCAACAATGCCGCTTCCAACGCCTGTTCCCAGAGTAATCATGATGAAATCTTTCATTCCTCTTGCTGCTCCGAAAAGCATTTCTCCGATGGCTGCAGCATTCGCGTCATTAGTAATGGTACACGGAAGCCCGAATTTTGCCGACATCAGTTCAGCAAAAGGGATGGTTCCTTTCCACGGAAGATTGGGAGCCTGTTCTATCGTTCCTGTATAGTAATTGGCATTGGGAGCACCAACCCCGATTCCATCAAAATTTTTCTCTTTTCCGTGGCTTTCGATCAGGGGATGAACCGCCTCGTATAAAGCGTCAATATATTCTTCTACAGTAGGATAGGCATCTGTGCGGATGTTTCCTTTTTCCAAAACTTCGCCTCTGTGGTTTACCACTCCAAATTTTGTGTTCGTTCCGCCAATATCAATTCCCAGCGCAACGTTTTTTGACAAATCTACTAATGACATTCTGTTCTAAAATTCTAAAAGGCTAAAATTATAAAAAAGATCTTATTATTAGACGATTAACCAAAGATTTATTTTAAAAAAATATTATGTTGTTTTCGGGGTTTTCTTTTTTCTTCTTCCCCACCAGATCATGAAGCCGGTGACTGGTAATGAAGCACATATCAAACTTACAATGAAAGCAATGATCTTTGTGGGAAGTCCTAAAATGGATCCGACGTGGATATCGTAATTAGCTCCGACTGTTTTTTCGCCGAAATTTTTGTCTTTCATATCATGCGTATGAAGCAGTTCTCCAGAGTTTTCATCAAAGATTAAACTGCTGCTTTTGTGGTAAGAATAGGAGAGGTGTTTTACGTAGACTTCGAAATTCGGATGCTCGTGATCGTCCATGTGTTCGTGTCCGAGATCGATGGAAAAGTTATACGAATCGGGATATTTTGCTTTTACGGTATTGCTTATTTTGTCTAAAGTTCCTTCGGTTCTCAACTCAATCGGTGCTTTTGTTTTGATGGATGAAAAGTCGGGATAAGCGGTTTTTCCTCCGGAAAAGATGAAATATATTGATGACTGAACGAATACAAAGGCGTAAAACAATCCGGTGATGGAGAAAATCAGCGCGAAAACGGAAGCATAAAAACCTAAAACATTGTGAAGATCATAGTTTTTTCTTTTCCAGTTTTGAACATTTTTCCATTTGAAAGAAAAACGCTGTTTTCTTGCGGCTTTATTTTTAGGCCACCACAGAATGATTCCAGAAATCAGCATGAATACAAAAATCAGCACAGGAATTCCCACAACATAGGTTCCCCAAGACTGTTTTAAAAGAAAACTCCAGTGGATCATTTTAACGATCTGGAAAAATCCGTTTTTCTCGTCGTAGGTTCCTAAAACTTTTCCGTTATAGGGATTTACATAAGCAACTTTGTAAATGGGAAATTCATCAAAATAATTCCAGCCTTTCGGATCGTGTTCGTACCAGTAGAAAAGATAGGACATCTTTTTATCAATCGGAATATTCACCCAATGCACTGGATATTTTTCTTTTACCTGCGCCACCACTGCTTTTTCCAGCGTTCTGATCGGAAGAATCTGTTTCTGATCGATATTCTGCTCGTTATGATAGATCACGTCTTTTCTCGTCGCATTTTCAATTTCATCCTTGAAAACGTACAATGCTCCCGTTATCGAAATAATGAAGATCAGAAATCCAATCCCAAGACCCAGCCACAAATGCAGTTTTCCCGTCCATTTTTTTAAAGCACTTGGTTTTTTTTTATGATGATGCTTTTTCCTCATTTTTATTAAACTTTTAATGAAAGGAAAGTCAGCCTTCGGAAAGGCTAACTTTTAAGATTGATAATTAAAATTTATATCCGACAGAAAGTCTGAAGTTTCTCGGAGCTTCTGCCTGATAATAGTAGTACGCTCCATATGGCGATCCCGAATAAAGATACCTGTTGAAAACATTGAAGACATTGAGTCCGACTCTGAATTTTGTGTTTTCCCACGAAAGTCCTGCATCGAATTTTACATAATCGTCCATATCTTTCTGCGTTCCGCTATTTGCCCAGTTCCAACTGCTTCGGTCTGCAAGATAGGTTCCTCCAAAAGATAACCCGAAACCTTCCAGAGTTCCCTGTGTAAAGGTGTAGTTCAGCCATCCGTTCATCGTGTGTTTCGCGTAACCCGGAATTCTCATTCCTACAGGATTGCTTACAGGATCATTGGATTCTGTAATTTTGTTTTCCGTGAAAGCGTAGTTAAAGATGGCATTAAATCCTCTTGTGATTTCACCTTTCAGATCAAATTCAATTCCCTGAACTCTTGTTTTGCCCAAATCAATAATAAAGTTTTCAAGAGCACTGTTTGCAGGATCTGCAACAGTAGAATTTCTTTTGATGATATTGTATAAAGACAATGTAGTGTTCCATTTTCCGCCGAACCAGTCTCTTTTTACCCCAACTTCCATATTATTTCCGGTAATAGGTTTAGGAATTCCTCCGGTTCTGAAAAATCCTGCCTGAGGAACGAAAGACTGATCGTATAAACCGTACACAGAAGTATTATCGTCAATCGAATAGCTTATTCCGATTCGCGGCGTAATTTTGTCTGCTTCTGCTTTGGTTCCGTAAGAATTTTCTTTCACATTGGTATAACGCGCAGCAAGGGTTAATCTCAAAGCATCATTAAAAAATCCTAATTCATCCTGAATATATAAACCGGTATAATTTTGTTCAATAGTTCCGTATGGAGTTGCTCTGCTTTCCAGCGAAGTACTTGTGTCAAAACTAGCGTATCCGTTGGAAGGCGGGCTGTATGTAGTGGAGTTGATATTAAAAGGTTTTGCGGCTGTGTCTAAATCATGTTTTTGATTCCAGTCTGCCATATATTTTTTAGAGCCGAGATCCAGCCCTGTTAAGATTTTATGAGAAACAGCTCCTGTTTTGAAATAACCGTTCAGAAATACCTGTCCGAATTTCATCACATTGCTTGCTTCCCAGAAATAAAGCGTTCTGATCATGTCTCCATTCGGTAAAAATTGAGAAGGCCAGATGTCGCTTCCTAAAGTATATTCATTCACATAAGTTAGCTGTGACGTTAGTTTCCAATTGCTGTTAAATTTATGCTGAATATTTACATTTACGGTATTATTATCCACATTGGTGGGTGCAATTCCGGGATCGGTCATGGTGTATTCAACCGGTTTTGTGGCATAGCCTTCATAGCTGAAAACATAAGCAGATCCTACTTCAGACATTTTTGCTTTCTGGTAAATATATTCTGCTGTTAAAGTCGTTTTATCGGTAAGATTTACCTTTAAGGAAGGATTAATGATGTATCTGTCATTAAATTCATAGTCTCTGAAACTGTTTTTATTCTGAGCCATTAAATTTAATCTGAAAGCCACTTTATCTGTAACTTTAGTATCTACATCAGCTTCTCCTCTGTACATATTGAAGCTTCCGAGAGTTACTCTTGCAGATCCGTTTAGAGACTGTCCTGTCGGTTTTTTGGTAACGATATTGTAAATTCCGCTCGGTTCTCCGTTAGACATCAAAAATCCGGATGGTCCTTTTACAAATTCAATGTGGTCTACATACGACATATCTTCGCTAAGCGGTCCCCAGTTTGAAGTTACATTTACCCCATTCATGAAAGCTGCGGCTCTGGAACCTCTCATATTTACTCTGGTGTACATATCTCCCCAGTGTTCCAATCGTTGAGCTCCGGCAACATTTCTAAGAACACCGTCTCCCAAAGTGGTAACCTGCTGATCTTCCAATGCTCTGTTTGTAATGATAGAAACATTCTGAGGAATCTTGATTAATTCTTCGTCCAGACGAATAGAAGAAGAACCTTCCTTTTCTACATATTTCTTGTAATATTTCCCCTTTACAATTACCTCTTCAATATCATTTCCTTTAATTGAATCTTTTTCCTGAGCAAACGTTAGCATGGAACCTAACAGCGAAGCACAGATCAGTACATTTTTCATGAAACCTTAAATTTTTATGCAAATATATTGTTTTTAATTATTCTAAATAAATAATAAAATTGATTTTTGTCATAAAAGGAACGAATAACAGCAACAAAAAACCGCTACAAACTGAATTGTAACGGTTTTTAAATTATTGTTAATAATTCTTATGCAGGGATTTCACCTTTGTATAAGAATGAGATAATCTCTTTGTTTAGCTTCTCGATCATTTCGCTGAATAAGTGGAAAGACTCCTGCTTATAAATTACCAACGGATCTTTCTGTTCGTAAACAGCTCCCTGTGAAGATCTTCTTAAATCGTCCATTTCACGAAGGTGAAGCTTCCAGTTTTCATCGATGATGGATAACGTGATGTTCTTTTCAAAATCATTGATTAAGCTGTCGCACTGCGTTTCATAAGCCTCTTTAAGATCGGTTACGATCGTCATTGTTTTATGACCGTCTGTGAAAGGAACCTGAATCATTCTGAACATTGAACCCTGATTCTGATAAACATTCTCGATAATCGGGAACGATTTTTCTTTTAGTAAGTTCAGCTTCATCTGATAATCTTCCTGAGCAGCTTTGAATAAAATGTTCGTTAAATCCTGAACCGTTTTATTCTTGAAATCGTTCTCAGAAACCGGAGATTCCATCGTAAATGTTTTGATGATCTCGTATTCGAAATCTTTATAGCTTCCTGTCGCTTTTCCTTTTGCTGCGATAGAATTTGCCACGTCAAAGATCATATTGGTGATGTCGTACTTCAGGTGATCTCCGAACAAAGCATTCTTTCTTCTCTTGTAGATAACGTCACGCTGTTTGTTCATTACATCATCGTACTCAAGAAGTCTCTTTCTTGTTCCGAAGTTGTTTTCCTCTACTTTTTTCTGTGCTCTTTCGATAGATTTTGAGATCATGGAATGCTGAATCACTTCACCTTCCTTATGACCCATTCTGTCCATCATTTTAGCAATTCTTTCAGAACCGAATAAACGCATTAAGTTATCTTCCAGAGAAACATAGAACTGAGAACTTCCCGGATCTCCCTGTCTTCCTGCTCTACCTCTCAACTGTCTGTCAACACGTCTTGAATCGTGTCTTTCTGTCCCGATGATTGCCAGACCTCCTGCTTCTTTTACCTCTTTAGATAATTTAATATCCGTACCACGACCTGCCATGTTGGTTGCAATGGTTACAACACCCGGCTGTCCTGCTCCGGCAACGATTTCTGCTTCCTTCTTGTGAAGTTTTGCATTCAGAACCTGATGCGGAATTTTTCTTAACTGAAGGGCTTTTGATAATAACTGTGAAATTTCAACAGAAGTTGTACCTACCAGAACAGGTCTTCCTGCAGCAGTTAATTTTTCAATTTCCTCAATTACGGCATTGTATTTTTCCCGGTTAGTTTTGAAAACTAAATCCTGTCTGTCGTGTCTTAAAATCGGACGGTTGGTAGGAATTACCACCACATCTAATTTATAAATTTCCCAAAGCTCACCTGCTTCCGTTTCTGCAGTACCCGTCATCCCCGCAAGTTTGTTGTACATACGGAAATAATTCTGAAGGGTAATAGTTGCAAACGTCTGGGTTGCAGCTTCGATTTTTACATTTTCTTTCGCTTCAATCGCCTGGTGAAGACCGTCTGAATAACGTCTTCCTTCCATGATACGACCAGTCTGTTCATCAACGATTTTTACCTCACCGTCAATTACTACATATTCATCATCTTTTTCAAATAATGTATACGCTTTCAACAGTTGGCTCATCGTGTGAACTCTTTCAGATTTTTCAGCAAAATCAGAGAAAAGTCTTTCTTTCGCTTCGAATTCTTCTTCTTTAGATAAATTCTTAGCTTCCAGTTCTGCGATTTCTGTTCCAATGTCCGGAAGAACGAAGAAGTTAGGATCAGAGTTTCCCTGAGACATGTATTCAACACCTTTGTCTGTAAGATCAACCTGATTGTTTTTTTCTTCAATAACGAAGTAAAGATCTTTATCTACGATCGGCATATCGCGGTTGTTGTCCTGCATATACTGCGCTTCTACTTTCTGAAGCAATGCACGGTTTCCGCTTTCCGATAAGAATTTAATTAATTGTCTGCTCTTAGGAAGACCTCTGTAAGCTTGTAGGAGTTTGAAACCTCCTTCTTTTGTATTTCCTGCAGCGATTAATTTTTTTGCTTCGTTAAAGATAGTAGAAACTGTTTTTTTCTGAACTTCAACGATTCTGTCGATAGAAGGTTTAAGAACATCAAATTCCTGTCTGTCTCCCTGTGGAACCGGACCTGAAATAATCAACGGTGTTCTGGCATCATCTACCAATACAGAATCCACCTCATCCACGATGGCAAAATTCAGTTCTCTCTGCACCAGTTCTGAAGGTGAAGTTACCATGTTATCTCTCAGATAATCGAAACCAAATTCATTATTGGTTCCGTAGGTAATATCTGAATTGTATGCTTTTCTTCTTCCGTCCGAGTTCGGTTGGTGATTATCGATACAGTCGATTGACATTCCATGGAATTGGTACAATGGTCCCATCCACGCCGAGTCTCTTTTAGCAAGATAGTCGTTCACCGTTACTACGTGAACACCTCTTCCCGGAAGTGCATTTAAGAAAATTGGAAGCGTACCTACCAAAGTTTTACCTTCTCCGGTCGCCATTTCGGCAATTTTACCGCTGTGTAGGATAATACCCCCGATAAACTGAACATCGTAATGTACCATGTCCCAGTTTACAGGCGTTCCTGCAGCGTCCCATGAGTTTTTCCATACAGCCTGATCTCCCTGAATTTCCACGAAATCTTTTCCTGCGGCAGCCAATTGTCTGTCCCAGTCTGAAGCCGTTACGCGGATTTCTCCGTTTTGCGCCCATCTTCTTGCTGTTTCCTTCACCAAAGCGAAAACTTCAGGAAGAATCTGGCTCAGAACTTTTTCTTCAATTTCGTATGATTCTTTTTTCAGAGACTCAATCTTCGAGAAAAGCGCTTCTTTTTCGTCTACGTTTTTCGAATTTTTGATCTGCTCCTGGATCTGTTCTATCTGTGCTGTGATTTTGCTGGTTGCAGATTTAATATTTTCTTTAAACTCAGCAGTTTTTTCTCTTAAACCATCATCAGACAATTGCTGAATAGCGGGTTCAACAGCTTTGATTTTTGTTACAACTTTTTTTACTTCTTTTAGGTCCTGCGCTTTTTTGTCTCCCAAAAACCCTTTTAGAACTTTGTTTAAAAAACTCATAAATTTTTTGCTTTATGCTTAAAAGGATATCCTTTAAGCGTTTTAAATAACACTTATTGTGTAAAAATAATATATAAAAAAGGGCAAAAAAGCTCTAAGCAGTGCCTAAAGCTTAATGCTTTTCATTAATATTCGTCTTCGTTCCAAAGATAATCTTCGTCCGTAGGATAATCGCTCCAGATCTCGTCGATCGCGTCATAAATTTCTCCTTCATCTTCGATAGCCTGAAGATTTTCCACTACTTCCATTGGTGCACCAGTTCTGATTGCGTAGTCGATAAGCTCTGCTTTAGTCATTGGCCAAGGTGCGTCACTTAAGTATGAAGCTAATTCTAATGTCCAGTACATAATTTTTTAATTTTTTGCAAAAGTATAAAATTAGCTTATATTATATGCTTTTTTATACTTGATTTTCAATTCTTTTTGTTAAATTTTGTTCACCGTGCGCCTTTAGAAAGTGTTTAAAGTACTTTTTCCGGCTTACTGAGGTCATTTTCTCAAAAACCATTCCACAAATTTTTTTATGCCATTTTGGAAGTTTGTGTCAGGTTTGTAGCCAATTAATGTCTTTGCTTTGGCAATATCGGCATTGGTTTTCAGTACATCTCCAGGCTGCATTGGCAGATTTTTGCGGATGGCAGATTTTCCCAAAGTTTTTTCGATGGTGGAAAGCATTTCGTTTAAATTAATTACTTCGCTTTCGCCCAGATTAACAATTTCATAAACATCTGAATGATTTTCCAGATAGCGGATTGATTTTAAAATACCGTCAACAACATCATCAATATAAGTGTAATCTCTCGCTGTACTTCCATCTCCGTAGAAAGGGATTTCCTGATCTTCGGAAATTAATTTTGTGAATTTGTGGATGGCAAGATCAGGTCTCTGTCTCGGTCCGTAAACTGTGAAAAATCTGAGCTGGATCATATCTATTTTGTATAAATCATGATAAACGTGTCCTAAAATTTCACCACATTTTTTGGTTGCCGCATATGGAGAAATGGGATTGTCTACATTGTCGGTTTCAGAAAAAGGGATCTTTTCGTTATTTCCGTAAACGCTTGATGAGGAAGCACAGACAAATTTATTGATATTGAAATCTTTACAGAGTTCCCAGAGATTCATGGTTCCGCGGATGTTGACTTCTTCGTATTCTAAAGGTCTTTCAATAGAAGGACGGACTCCCGCAAGTGCAGCAAGGTGAATGACGGTGTCTATTTTATGGTTCTTAAATATTTCCTCCAACCCTTTTTTGTCGCGGATGTCCTGATAATAGAGCCTGTAATTTTCTGATTGTGAAAGAGAAATTAATTTTTTAATATCATTATCTTTTCCGGAGTATTCAAAATCCGAAAAATATTGAATAGCGTCTAAAGTATTTTGAATTTTTATCTGATAGCTGTAGAAATCATCAAAATTGTCAATGTTTATGACAGAATGTCCTTTTTTCAATAATTGCTCAGCAAGATGGGAACCTATGAAACCGCTTCCTCCGGTTATGAGATAATTCATTTGTTGGTTTTTAATTCAACAAATTTATTAAAATACTTGGATGCTCTTTTTATACTTTTGCTATAAATATCATAAATGATTAATTTTCAAAAATTATTCACCCTGCCAAAAGAAGAAGAGGAAGAATTTACTTTTCAGGAAATTGAAGAGGGAATCTACTTTCGCGGGCATAATCTCTGGCTTCTGGTGATCTCTATGGGAATTGCCTGCATCGGTTTAAATATCAACAGTTCGGCGGCAGTAATCGGAGCGATGCTGATTTCTCCTTTAATGGGACCTGTTGTAGGCATTGCATTCGGATTTTCTATCGGAAACAGGCATTTGATAAAGCTGGGCATTTTCAACTGGCTTCTGATGATTATCGTTGCCCTTTGTTCTTCCACTCTGTATTTCCTTGTTTCTCCTTTTCACTCGGAAACTTCACAACTGGAAAGTTTTAAAACAGCGACTATTTTCGACTGTTCTCTGGCTTTGTTGGGCGGTTTTGCCTGGTTTCTGGGAATTGTAAGAAAAGAAGCCATAAAAGTAATTGCCGGAGTTGCGGTTTCTACCGCCTGTATTCCGCCGCTTTGTACAGCAGGATTCGGGATTGCCAACGGAAACTGGGAATATTTCTGGGGCGGATTTTATTTTTACCTAATCAATTGTTTCTTTATTGCGGTAGGAACATGGATTCTGAGTCTTGTACTCGGTTATCAGAAGTACTACATGGAAAAAGGAAAGGCGGCGAACAGAAAGAACTCATTAATTATAAGTCTGGCTTCTGTTATTATTCTGCTTCCGAGTGTTTTGCTTACCAAAAAGAAATGGGATAAAGAAACACTGAAAGAACGGTCTGAAAATTACATCAGAAAGATCAGAGAAAATCATCCGGAACTCGCCATCATCAATTATGAGCCTTTTAAAGAAGGAGAAAGCAATTTTCTGAGAATTACGGTACTGAATGACAGTGTTTCCCTCAGTAAAAAAAGGCTGGATGAGCATAATGATCTGATAAAAGATATTCATTTAATCTGGCAATATTCGCCACATTCTGAAAATATGAACAATCCGGACGTAAAAAAACTTCAGAATCAGATTGATGCTTTGAAAGAAGAAATCAACCTGCTGAAATCTGAGAACAAAATCAAATAAATTTTAATTTTTTTTATATTTACTTAAACTTAATACAATGCAGTTTCAAGGGCAAATTTTAAAGATGACGAGCTTCCACGACGAGCCGATCCAATATTACCTTAATCTTTCCGGTGATCTTATCCACATGAACGAACTTTTCGGAAAAGAACTTACCATAAAACATACGGGGTACCAATGCGTAAACTGTGGCGAAAATAAACCGATTTACAGAATGGGCTTCTGCAAAAACTGCTTCTTTGAAAGTCCTTATGCAAGCGATACCATCATTCGTCCCGAACTTTCCACAGCGCATCTTGGAATTGCGGAACGGGATTTGGATATAGAAAAGGAAATTCAGTTACAGCCACATACCGTTTATCTTGCGTACACGGGAGAAGTAAAAGTAGGGGTTACGAGAAATACGCAGATTCCTACAAGATGGATCGATCAGGGCGCTACATTTGCGCTGCCGATTGCCAGAACAGAAAACCGATATGAAGCGGGAATGATAGAAGTTGCTCTGAAGCAGCATGTTGCCGATAAAACAAGCTGGAAGAAAATGCTTCAGGACGATTTTGAAGACGAGATAGATCTTGCCGATTTTCAGCAGAAAATTAAAGAATATTTTCCTGAAGATTTCCAGAAGTTCTACAGTGAAGGGGAAAATCTGTGGAGATTTGATTATCCGTTTGAAAAACCTGAAAAAGTAACATCTTTTACCCTTGATAAAAGACCTGAATATACAGGGAAATTAACTGGAATTAAAGGGCAGTACTTAGGTTTCGACGGAGGCGAGTTTATTAACGTAAGAGGACATGAAGGGTATGTAATTGAATTGACTGTTAAAAATTAATAGAATATTGAATTAAAACCAAATCACAAAAAATGAAAGGATGGGTAAAAAAATTATTTCTTGCTCTGGGAATTTTGCTGGTAATTGTTTTGCTGGCAAATCTTGGGCTTAATTTCTGGCTGAAAACAAGGCTTCCGAAGTACATTAAAAACAATACGGATTATAAAGTTTCCTACAAAAGTCTGGATGTTGATCTTCTGTCGGGGAATATTCTTTCGACAGGAATTACCGTCAATAGCAAAAACCCCCAGAATTTCAATGTTATCGGACTTCAGGGTACGATTGACACTTTGAAAATAAGCCGTTTCGGCATTTATGATGCCATTTTCAACAAGCAGATCAGCTCATCAGATTTACTGCTGTCTAAACCTAATCTGAATATTATTCTTGCGAAACCGGTTGATACAAAAACGGGAAAAAAAAGAAATCCGGTACGTTTTGACAACATCAGAATCAATGAAGGAAATATCAGCATTTTCAGATTTACGAAACAGAAATTTTTTTCGGTGCAGGATCTGAATCTGTATGTGGAAAATCTTCAGATGACGGAAGAATCTGTAGAAGATAAATTGCCAGTGGTTTTCGATCAGTACTCAATTAAAGGAAGTAATTTCTTCTTCCGTCCGGATAATATGTATGCATTGGAAATCAATAAAATAGAAACGAGAAACGGACGGATGTCGATTGATCAGTTTCAACTGACTCCACTCGTTACTTTTGAACAGTTTAAAAAATATTATCCTAAAAAGACGCAGCTTTTTCAGTTTAATATCGAAAAAATGGAATTCAAAGATATTGTTCTGAAAAAGAATAAAGTGTCTTTGGCAAATGCTGTTTTTTATAATCCTGATTTTAAGATTTACACCACCGATGCAGCTCCGGTAAAGCCTAAAAAACCGCTTAATTTTGATATTGATCTGGAAGATATTAAGCTAAACAATGCTACTGTTCAGGTGATGAAACCTAACGGAGAAAAACTTCTCTACGCACAAAAGGCAAACCTGAACATCAATACACTGAGATTTGACAAGGAAACAAGGGAAGAGCTGATTCCGGTAGGATATAAAGACTTTCAGTTTTCAGCGCAGGATATTTTGTACTCCGATCATCAGGATTTTAATGTAAAAAGTTTCACATTAAATCCGAAAAAAGGAGAAATCCGAAATATTTCCGTCGTTCCGAATGGTTCAGCAGCAGGAAAAACTTCCATGAATCTTGTCGCAAATTATATTGGTTTCAACATCAATAAATGGGAATCCGTTGATAAAAAACTGAATCTTGATGTAAAAGATGTTCTGGTAGATCAGGTGAAAGGAAGCATCAAAGCGGGAGAAATAAAAACAGCGAAAAAAACAACCAATCTCAGTGGGATTCAGTTTCCGATAATCATCAGAAAAGTAGTGCTGAAGAATTCTGATATTACGTATGAGAAAAACAACCAGCCGTTGAGTTTTGCCCGTCTCAATGCAACCATTAATGATATTCAGCTTTCCTCAAAACCGGACAACTCAGGAATTGTGGTTGATGTAAAAAACTATGCGCTGACTTCGGGGAATTTCGCTTACAAAACGCAGTTTTATCATATGACTTCCGGCGCTTTGAAGGTGGATAAAAACAATATCCGGCTCTCTCAGTTTGCGATGAAGCCTCTCGTTTCGAGAGCGCAGTTTATCAAAATGATTCCTGTGGAAAGAGATTTATACGATATTAAAGTAAATCAGATTACGGCAAACGGAACGTGGGATCTGTTTTCGGAGAATAAGTCGATTAACGCTTCTAATGTAACCATTGAGTCTGCCGATGCCAATATTTTCAGAAGTAAAATCCCGAAAGACGATCCCAAAGAAAAACCTTTATATTCCAGATTGCTACGCTCTATAAAAATCCCGATGGTTGTTAATAATCTGAATCTTAGAAACTCTGTTCTTGTGTATGAAGAAGATACGCCTGAAAGTGCAGGACCGGGAAAACTGACATTCAGCAACTTTAATATGAATGTTAGAAACCTCAACTCTGCCAAAATGAAAGGAAAACCGACAAGAGTAGACATCAAAATAGACTGTTCTTTTATGAAGCTTGCTCCGCTTTCGGTCAACTGGAATTTTGATGTTGCCGATCAGCGTGATGTGTTTGCTATTTCGGGAAGAACCACCAATCTTCCGGCGCAGGGAATCAACCCGTTCATCCGTCCTTATCTTCATGTTACGGCAACGGGAACTATTCAGGAAATGCTGTTTAATTTCAGAGGGAATCCGAAAGGACTGAACGGAAGTTTTAATCTGAAACATAAAGACCTTAAAATTGCGGTGTTAGATAAAAACAACCGTGAAAAGAAAGGGTTTTTAACTGCCGTTGCCAATCTTCTGGTAAAAACAGACTCGGGAAAACTTCCTGAGGATGTACAGGTGGAAGATGTGGAAAGAGATCCTACCAAATCCTTCTTCAACCTTTTCTGGAAAGGAATTGAACAGGGCTTGAAGAAAACTTTGATCGGAATTAATATAGACGGTGCTAAAAAGACCGTTAAAAATGTAAAGGAAGATGTAAAAGGCATGAAGCAGTCTGTAAAAGAACTCGGGCAGGAGATAAAAAACAAACCCGACCAGAATAAAGAAGAGCAGCCCAAAAAAGAAACTGAGAAGAAAGGTTTTCTGAAAGGCATATTTAAGAAAAAAGAAAAATCCGGGACTGAATAAGTTCCGGATTTTTATCATATTTAAATTTAGAAATTGTAATCGTCGCTTTCATCAATGGTGATGGCTCTTAAAAACTGATCGAATTCTTCGCCGGGATAATTGCTGTCTGCTCCGTAAGAATCGATGATCATTCCCATGTTTCCTGCCGTATCTTTTACCAGATAAAGCACTGCATTATCATCAGGATTGCTGTCTCCCTCGAAACGGTACGTTTTCAGAACCGTTAATTCTGAAGGCTTATACACCTTGTCTGAATTTTCAAACTTCATTTCGCACTGTTCATTCATTCTGAACTCACGGTGTACTCCTCTTTGTGCCAATTTTGCCATTACCTGACTTAAGGTTGTCATTTTATCAATATTGTCTGTATTTTCCATAATAATATTTTTGTTTTAAACTACAATAATTAAACCATTGATCGCTTTGTTGTGGTATTGGCAAAGATTATATTTTTAAATTTTTTCAATATCTGTTAACAAAATTTATCGTGACAGAAAATGTTTGGGTATACTTTTTGCAATAACGAGAATATATAAATCAGACAGAATATGAAAAAAGAAGTCGGAGTTTTACTGGCAGGAGGAGTTGGTCTTTTGGCAGTATTAAGTATCATAGGAATAAAAAAAATATTACACAGAAAAGATAAAAAATACAGTGATGCCTATTCGGATTATCACAGACATTTCGAAGACAAAAGCTACGATGATGAATATCACGGAGTAGAATTTTATGCACTGAAGTAGTTAAAAAATATATCTAAATCATGTTAAAATCCGGAGCTTTTAAAGCTTCGGATTTTTCTTGTGGATAACTTTAATGTTAAAATTGATTTTTTTATCATCATTCCACTCTAATTTTACATCATCAATGCAGAACGAAAATATCATAAAAGGTCAGGGCGCACAGCGAAATGTTATCAACCGTTTCGACCGATATACCTTTGAGCCTGAAGATGATGATTTCGAAATCGTAAAGACTTCTTTCACCGAAGTTTTCCCAAAAAGCATTGTCAATCAGGTGAAAAGTGATGATCTTCCGATGGAGTACTCCATGAATCCTTATCAGGGTTGTGAACACGGCTGCTCCTATTGCTTTGCAAGACCTACTCATGAATATTGGGGATACAGCGCAGGAATTGATTTTGAAAGGAAGATCATGGTGAAGAAAAATGCGCCGGAACTATTAGAAAAGTTTTTTCAGAAAAGAGGATATCGGCCGGCTCCCATTCTACTTTCAGGAAATACAGACTGTTATCAACCCGCAGAAAGGCAGTTTGAGATTACAAGAAAAATACTGCAGGTCTGTCTGGATTACAGACATCCGGTTCATGTTCTTACAAAAAACGCTTTGGTTCTTCGCGATATCGATATTCTGCAGCCTCTAGCCGAACAAAATCTTGTGTCCGTTTCTCTTAGCATTCCCACCATCAATGAGGAACTTCGAAGAAAGATGGAACCGAGAACCAGCGCTGCAAAAAACAAGTTGAAAGCCATAGAAATTCTGTCTGAACATAAAATTCCTGTCAATGTGATGGTCGCGCCGATTATTCCAGGATTAAACAGCGATGAACCTTTAACCATTTTAAAAGCAATCTCTGAAGCAGGAGCGCAAAGTTTCGGATACACTCTGGTAAGATTAAATGATTCTGTAGAGCCGGTTTTTGTGAACTGGATTGAAAATGCATTTCCTGACCGTGCTCAGAAAGTCTTAAATCTCATCCGTTCCATGCGGGGCGGAAAATTAGGTGAGAAAAAATTCTTCGACAGACAGAAAGGGGAGGGAAATATTGCAGAAATGATTCACAATACCTTTAAAATAGGACGGAAAAAGTTTTTCGATGGAAAAGAATTTCCGAAACTTTCCACAAAAGGATTTACGGGAGCAAAAGATCAGCAGTTGAGGTTGTTTGATTAAAGTTTCCCAAAAATAAAAACCGCTCCAAAAGGAACGGTTTTTTATAACTTTTTTGCAGTCTACATATCCGTTACAGGACATTCGAAATCTTTGCTGCATGCAGCGCATACAATGACGTCCCCGCAAACGTACATACAGAAATCCGGTTCATCCGGAAAAGACTTAATTCCTCCTGCTCCTTTAATTCCCTTTAATTGGCTTTTGCTTAGTTTTTTTAAATTTTTCATATTGTTTTAGTTAAAAATTTGATACTAATGTAAAGATAATCAAAATTTTAATAAATCAAACTATTGTGGGATATTTTGATTAATTTTTCAATGGAAATAAAATATGAATGAATTTTCATATATTGGTGAATAATATTTTTAGAATTTTATAGTTAAATACTTATCATAATAAAGCGGTTTCCGAAAAGCTGACAGAGTAGGAGTACATCAAAATCAAAAAACTATGAAAAATTTTAAAAAGCTTTCAAGAGAAGACAAAAAAAGAATTTCTGCAGGCTACGGTCCTGCGTATTGCATTGAGGGAGGAGGTCCCGGTTCAGGCGGCTGTGGAGCCAATGAAATATGCTCCGGCGGAAAATGTGTGCCGTACCAAGATCCGGGAGGAGATCCTGGAAATCCCGGCGGCGGCGGAGATGTCTATACCTGTATTTGTCCGTGGGGAACTTTTACGCAATCTACTCCATGTCCTGAATTCTACTGTATTACAGGATAATAAAGATTATAAAGTAAGAAAAGGGAAGGTGTTTATTACCTTCCTTTCTTATATTATGTAATCATTTCTTGCTGTCTGAAAGGCATAAAAAAATCGGGCAAATTACCGAGGTCACTGAAAAACCTTTCATTTTACGACAGCCTATTTATTTAGGATGAAAAATAAGAGCTTATTACAAGATTTA
>NZ_JACLCT010000035.1:0-45480 GCF_014218915.1 Chryseobacterium sp. C2(2020) | reverse complement strand
CTTATTTTTGAAAAAAGGCTCAGATTATAAAATCCAAGCCTAACTTTTCTACTTACACACTTTACGGGATAGTGTCGTGTAATTTCAGTAAAATCAGTCAATAATTTCCCACTTATCATATTTGTATTCGTAGGTTTTTACTGTTTTTTTACTATTGATATACTGATAAACTTTTACCTGATAATCCGGCAGATTATAAAAGCTAAATTGAATGTAATCCATCCCTGTATTTACTGAGATTTCCAAAGAATCTTTACTGTTTTTGGAATAGTAATAAAATTCTGCTCCGGTTTCTTTCACTTTTCCTACACTAAATTTCTTGAATTTTTCTGCATCTTCTTTATCCACGTAATAATATCCTTCATAATATCCCAAACCACTGCCAACCGAACTTGGAATGATAAATTTATCTTTAAATTTTTTCCCTAAATAAATCAAATCATCAGTTGTCCAGTTTTGAAGATTATAAAAAGGATCTTTGAGATTGTATTTTTCACATTCATATTCGCCAGGATCGAAACTTCCACATTCTAATCTAAAAACACTGTATCTGAAATTAATGTATCTTCTGGTAAATTGTCGCTCATCCAAATCATCTATTAAGGTTCTGGTTAAAGAATTGAAATCCATTTCGGAAGCTTCATGCTTTAGTTTATCATACAGAATCTTATCTTTTTTATTTTCTTCAATGCACTTCGCTTTTGAGTATATATAATTTTCATAAATAGAATCCTTTTTCGCTTGGGAAAAGATAATGATAGGGAAAAGCAGAAATAAAAACTTCATCAGATAAAATTTGTTCACTTAAAATTATTAATAATTTTGTAAAAATTGCTTTTTCAAACAAACCAATAAAAAACTTCCACGTTGTTGTGAAAGTTTCCTAATTTAATTTTTCTAAGATCGCCTTTAATCAACTGTGGAAAGCTCATTAAATAAATTTTCAAAACTAGACTCAATAAACTCCAATTTTTTATCTTTCATAAAATTTTCAATTATTTCTTTATCTATTATACTTAAAAGATTTTTTAATTGTTCTCCTTTTGCAGAAATCGAATGATAAAAAACCTTTATTTCACTTCCACTTTTTGTAACTAAATCAAATACTTCTCTTATATATTGTCTATCTGAATAATCTAGTGAATGTCCCCAAAAATAAAAAGTATATTTTTCGCTATTCTTAACAACAGTTCCATCAACTTGATAATCTTTTAAGAAGAGATAATCTGTCTGCTTATGCAGCTTTTGAAAATATTTAGTAAATTGGAAAAGCTTATGCTTCTTTAATGAATCATGGATATCATCAACACCTAAAACAATCTTTAGTTCCTCTAAATTACTATAATTCTCAACAACTGATCCATGTATAAACTCAACTTCGCTTACTCTTTTATAATTAATATTAAGTCTTTCCAACGATTCTGTAAATTTATCTTTTTCAATTTTATAAAATTTTTCAAAAGTATTCGTGTAATTAAATGAATAAATTTTAGAAACTTTATTAAATATTTTCACATCGTCTTTTATGATAAAATTCGTTTGCATTTGCTTTTTAAAATTATCATAAAATAAATTGATAATATTAACCATATAGTCGTTGAAGATCGCAATAAATTCGTCTAAAGATTTATATAAATAATTAAAAAAATCGCGTTCTTTATAGTATTGAATCTCATTTCCAATATTTAAAATAAAATTTCCATCAACATTTAAATTATGACTATCTGCCTGAATTAAGCCAAAAGATTTTAATATTGCTATTTGTAATTTATTTTTAAAATGTTCCTTTTCTAATGAAATTGGCACAAAGAAAACAGCTTTTCCATTAATATTTCCGCATCTAGGCTTTTTCAGTTCATTTCTGTTAAAGCATTCAAAATATTCAAGTACAGATAATAAAATTCTTTCAATTTCTGTTTCAAAATCAATCCAAGTTTCAATTTTACTTTCATCTACTGATTTAAAATATTGAAACCAAGAATTTACTTTTAGTCTAACTTGAATAGATTTAATTGCCTCAAGATCAAAAATGAAATTTTCGGTTTGATAATATTCATTAATTTTTTGATAAAACCATTCATTTTTTTTCTTAAAAGCTTTTCCAAATAAATCAGAAAAAGAAACATTAGCTTTATCAACTGGAAGTTTTTCAATCTCAGATAATACAGAACTTAGATGATTATAAGATGTTGGTAAAAAATGTCTTAAATCAAAACCATTACCAAGAATTACAATTTTTTTTTCCATAAATTAATGCGCTTCCAGCCAGTTATTCCCTACTCCAACTTCAACCAATAACGGAACCTGCGTTTCAACGGCGTTTTCCATTTCCATTTTAATGATGTTTTTGGCAACTTCCACTTCATCAATCGGGGCTTCAAAAATTAATTCGTCATGTACCTGAAGCAGCATTTTTGTCTGCAGTTTTTCCTTTTCCAGTTCTTTCTGAATTTTAATCATTGCCATTTTTACGACATCTGCCGCGCTTCCCTGAACAGGAGCATTTACCGCATTTCGTTCCGCATGACCGCGAACGACAAAATTATTGGAATTGATGTCTTTCAAATGACGTTTTCTGCCTAAAAGTGTTTCCACATAACCGACTTCACGGGCTTTTCTTACCTGTTCCGCCATGTATTCTTTCAGTTTCGGATAAGTTTCAAAATAAGCTTCGATCATTTGTTTGGCTTCTGTTCTGGAAAGTCCGGTCTGCTCTGCCAATGCAAAAGCACCCTGTCCGTAAATGATTCCGAAGTTTACGGTTTTTGCCTGACTTCTCTGCGTTTTGGAAACTTCCTCTAATGGAATATTGAATAGCTTGGCCGCCGTAGAAGCGTGAATATCTTCCCCGTTCTGGAACGCTTTAATCATATTGTCTTCCCCTGAAATTTCGGCAATCAGACGAAGTTCGATCTGGGAATAATCGGCAGAAATAATTTTCTTTCCTTCTGCAGAAACAAACGCACCACGAATTTGCTGACCTCTAAGAGTTCGGATCGGAATATTCTGCAAATTCGGGTTTACACTCGCCAAACGACCTGTTGCAGCCGTAGTTTGCGAAAAATTGGTATGAACACGGTTGTCTGTTTTTTCAATCTGTGACGGTAATGCATCAACGTAGGTTGATTTTAATTTCTGATAGGTTCTGTATTCCAGAATATGCTTGATAATTTCGTGTTTTGAAGACAGTTTTTGAAGGACATCTTCCGAAGTTGCATACTGTCCGGTTTTTGTCTTTTTCGCTTTCGGGTCGAGCTGCATTTTTTCAAATAAAATTTCACCCAGCTGTTTTGGAGAATTCATGTTAAATTCTTCCCCCGAAATCTCAAATATTTTAGATTCGAGTTGTCTTAGATCATTCTCCAGATCAATACTTTCCTGAGCCAGCCATTTTTCGTCAAGAGAAATTCCTTCCAGTTCCATTTTTGCCAAAACTTCCATCAAAGGCATTTCTATACTGAAGAATAAGTCTTCTAAATTTTCTTTTTTAAGCTGTGGCGCAAACAATTCGTACAACTGGAAGGTTACGTCTGCATCTTCTGCAGCGTAATCGGTCTGCGTTCTGAGATCCGCATCACGGAAATTGCCCTGTTTTTTCCCTTTTTTACCGATGATGGTTTCGATGGAAACAGGTTTGTAATTTAAGTAAACTTCCGAAAGATAATCCATCCCGTGTCTTCCGTCAGGGTTTAAAAGGTAGTGTGCAATCATGGTATCAAACATGGCTCCTTTTATCTTAATATCGTATCTTTTAAGGATTTTATAATCGAATTTTAAGTTGTGCGCTACTTTTACAAGATCTTCTTTCTCGAAAAACGGTCTGAAAATTTCCAGCGTCTGCAGAACTTCTCCCTGATCTTCGGATAAAGGAACATAATACGCCAATCCTTTTTTGTAGGAAAAACTCATCCCGACCAATTCGGCTTCCAGTTCATTAAGAGAGGTGGTTTCGGTATCGAAGCAGACTACTTTTTGTTTTAATAAATTATTGACTAAAATTTTCTGTGCTTTCGGATTATCTACAAACTGATAAAGGTGATCATTCTGCTCAATCGTCGATTTTGTGGAGGTTGCCTGATCGAGATCTTCATAAGTGGCAAAAAGATCCAACTGTCCGACTGCCTGTGCAACTTTTTGCTGAGGAGTCGTTTCCGTAACGGTTACTTCCACTTCTGTAACTACATTTGGCGCTGCAGCCGGAGCAAAAGCACGGTAAAGATTTTCGTATAATCTACGGAATTCTATTTCTTCAAAAACTTCTTTTACTTTATCGAAATCAGGAGTTTCCAGATCGTACTCTTCCTGATGAAATTCTACAGGAGCATCGCAGATAATGGTCGCTAATTTTTTGGATAAAATTCCTCTTTCGGCTGAAGCTTCCACTTTTTCTTTCAGCTTTCCTTTAAGCTGATCTGTATTGGCTAAAAGATTTTCAATACTTCCGAATTCTTTCAGGAATTTCATGGCTGTTTTTTCACCAACGCCTTCCAGTCCGGGAATATTGTCGACTGCATCTCCCATCATCGCAAGGAAATCGATTACCTGTTTCGGATCTTCGATTTCGTATTTGGCTTTGACTTCTTCAACGCCTAAAATTTCAATGTCTCCGCCTTTAAGTCCCGGTTTATAAATTTTGATTTTGTCCGTTACAAGCTGTGCAAAATCTTTATCCGGCGTTACCATAAATGTGGTGTAGCCTTCTTTTTCTGCTTTGCAGGCAATTGTTCCGATTACATCATCTGCTTCATATCCCGGAACTCCCAAAATAGGAATATGCATCGCCTCCAAAATCCTGTGAATGTATGGAATCGCATTTTTAATGGCTTCAGGCGTTTCGCTTCGGTTCGCTTTATAATCTGAGAAGTCTTCGGTTCTTATACTTGCCTCTCCTACATCAAAAACCACTGCCAAATGGGTTGGTTTTTCTCTTCTGATCAGTTCAATTAAAGAATTCGTAAATCCGAAGATGGCAGAAGTGTCCAGACCTTTGCTTGTAAGCCTCGGATTTCTGATCAATGCGTAATATCCCCTGAAAATCATCGCATAAGCATCGATGAGAAATAACCTTTTATCTTGTGTTGCGTCCATATTTTCCATAAGGAACAAAGATAAGAAATTACTTTTCTTTTTCTTTTGTGTTGAATTAAAATAACGGTGCGAATTGTCTTCTGAAAGAATCTAAATGTTGAATTTTATTTTAAATATTTTTCTTTTGTCTTGAATAAAGTTCAATACTTTTTTAGCAATGCCCGTGTCATTCTGACAAAGGAAGAATCTAAATGCTTTTTTATTATAACATTTTCTTTTGTCCTGAAACAAAAGAAACAAAAATTCAAGACCGGGAAGCTGAATGCTAAAAATGAATCCTATTCTCTAAAAATTCTAAAACTCGCGCGAATGGTAGATTGGTTCTTCGATTCGAAATCCTGTCGCGCTCAGACAGTAGAATTTTTTTAACGTTCATCTGATTCATTTTCTTAACGCTTCAGCTTCCGAAGTCTGATTTAACATTGCTTGTGTCATTCTGACGAAGGAAGAATCTGAACGCTTTTTTATTATAATATTTCTTTTGTACTGAAAAAAAGAAACAAAAATTCAAGACTGGAAACTGAATGCTAAAAATGAATCCTATGCTCTAAAAATTCTAAAACTCGCACGAATGGTAAATTGGTTCTTCGGTTTAAAATTCTGTCGCGCTCAGACAGTAGATTTTTTTAACGTTCATAGGATTCATTTTCTTAATGCTTCAGCTTCCGAAGTCTGATTTTAATTGAATATGAACTGTCATTCTGACGAAGGAAGAATCTAAGCACTTAGAATTATAATCTCGTGTATAATTTCATCTCAAAATTATTTAAAAGATTGCTTCGTTACTTCGCTCCTCGCAATGACATTAAAAAAAAGACCTCAAATTGAGATCTTTTTGAATATTTTAGAAATAATTTTAATCGATTTCTGCCTTTGAAAAGAGATACTGAATCAGCATTTCGTTTTCACAGGCTTTTTTGAATTCAGAAATAAATTCTTTCAGGCTTTCCGGATTGCTAGAGTAGGCACAGAACATATCTGCTTCCGGATCGAATTTAATGTCGTCCGACAGGTTCGGTTTTTTCTCTTCTACAAAAACTTTTGCCAGTGAAGTCCAGTCGTAACCATTGCCTTCGAAACCTTCGTCTTTTCTCCATTCGAAAATTTCAGGTTTGTACGTTCCTGCGTTTAAACATACTGAATATGTTTTTTCTGAGGATACCCAAAAAAAGGGCTTAATAGCAGTCTCAAAATTGTAGGCTTCCATACTATTTTTATTAAAATTAATTGAATATTAAAGATAATAAATTTCTGAGCTCATTTATTTTTTATAACATTTATTAACTTTTGCCCTTTTTATTTTATGCTAAAAAATAAGACAGTTTCTTACGTTTCCTAAGATTAGTTAAAATCTAAAACATTACTATATAACTATTTTAGTTAATATTTAAATATGGATTCTCACTTTTGAACTCATAATTAAATAAATCTTCTTTGGAAAGCCTTAATAAATTTTGGAGATATTCCGGTAAATTTTCGCCATATTTCCCTGTATATGATTGGGTTTCTACAACTTCGCCATCAGAATTTTCCACAGATCTGATATAGTCATTATTGTAAACAATACTCGATATTACAACATCTCCTTCTTCATTAAATTCTTTGGAGACTCCAAAAATTACATTTCCTCTATTTTCATTGGTTTGTTCTAAAATTCCATTAGAATTATAAATATTTTCGATACCATTTTTATATCCGTTTTTATATTGGGCTTCAGACTCCAAAACACCATTAAACGTTACAAATATTTCACCAGTGAATGGTTCTTTAAATTCTTTGTCTAAAAAATAAACTGCATTTCCATTGATGTCATTTTTAGTGTAAAAACGATCATCAATATCTTCAAGTCTTAATTTTTTATTAAATAAATCCAACATATACTTTTAATTATGTCCGTGAGTATTAATTCCATCCGTTAAGAAACCACAATGTGGACATCTTACCTTCGGCGGAGGAGTTCCTCCATTATTTTTGATTGCATTATTTTGTAAATCTCTGTTATGGAGATCCATTTCTCTTATTGAATTTTCATCAACAGGCAATCCGGCTTCTCTTCTTGCTTTTAAAGCCTGATCATAAGCTCTCATTTCTGAGTGAGCGGCTAATCTGTTATCAGCAGTTTCGGGTGGTTTAATTTCACCGCTTTTAATTTTAGCTTCGTATTCCGCAACCTTTTGCTTTATAATAGGATCTGCTCCTCCAAGTTCCGGAGGATCTGTAAGCCATTTTTCATAAGCAGCCCTACCCGTTGCATTGGTTTTAAAATTCTGGCCAAAGAATGTTTTACCTGTTGCGGGATCATAAACTCCGGATAAACAAGGTCCTCTTTCTGAGGCACTTTGACTTCCTACAATCTCTTTTGCTTTTGCCTCCGTAGCTTCAACTAGTTTTTCCTGAGGAGTTTTAGGAGGGTTTTCGTAGGCATCTCCTTTTTTATTTTTATTAGAGTTATTCTGTCCTTCGTCACCTTGTCCTTTACTTCCATTAGCACCTTCATCTTCAGGTGTCTGATTTCCTTCTTCTTTTGGTTGTCCTTCGTCTTTATTTGCTGTATTTCCGTCTTTATCTGTCGGCGTATTTCCATCTTTATCTCCTGCTGTATTCGGTTCTTCTACATGAGGAGTTGCCGGACCTTTAGCTCTAATGTTCAACAAATATAAGAAAAGAAGATAATCAGAAGGATGTGCCTGTCCGGTAAAAATACGTTGTCCCATTCCGATTTCCGGAACACCTCCATTTACCAACGCTGCTCCTGCGTCTCCCGCATCCTGAACATTTCCGTAAGCATGTTCATTTGCTAAGGAATTAAGTCCGAAAAGTGCTCTGCTTCCTCCCCAAATTCCTGTAAAACTTCCTGCAACATTCGATAGCACACTCGAAAATGTAGGCGCAGCAACCGCAAGTGAACCTCCGGCTAAACCAGAAACCAGAAATCCTCCGGCTCCGACTGCAGCTCCCCCCAAAGCACAGCCTGCAAGTTGAGTAACATAATTAAACCCTCCCAAAGCCAGAGCATGAGTCCAGCTTTTGATTTCAGGGGCAAATTTTACAACACCGCCGATGGAACAAGTCATGGTTTTATCGCCAGTAATAGCAGGAGTTCCCGTTAGCAGAAGATTTCCTTTGCTGTCACTCCAAGTTCTTGCAGTAGCATTTTTCTGTCCGCATTTCAAAGCTCCGTCAACGGCAGCAACAATCCCTCCTGCAACTCCGGCTGCTGCTCCAATTGCCATCATTCCGATTAGTCCGATGGCTGCAACACCGCCTGTTCCGACGATAAGAGCCACAACGACTACAACAGCAATTGCCGTTATCAGAGCCGCCAACAACATATTTTTGGTGCATCCGAAGTCTATCCAGCTGCTTGTTGCAGTATCTGCAACGGTGATGTAGACATCTCCAGAACTTTTTTTATTACTTTTTCTGGTTCCCTGTAACTGAGCGGGCATTGCGCCACTGGAGCACATCCAGAAATCTTTCTCTGTGATAATTTTATTTCCCATATCATGTTTTTTTAAGTATTTGCTTTCTTGTATGGGTAGTTATTTTATTTCTTTTATTAATCAGTTGATGTTCTAAACCATAACCGATTCTTTTGATATAATCTTCCTGATTTTCGCGGTATTTTTTTTCAATTAAAATGAATAAACTTCGGGCAGAATTTTTACGATCCAATTTTAAATTAAATTCGATGTAGTAATTTTTTAATGAAAACCTTTTAACAAAAGATTTTATGCTAAGATTCTGCGGTAACGTGTTCATCAGACATTTTAAATTTTAATATCTCATCACTGTAGAAAGTATATTTCAATTTGTTGTAAAGATTTTCGGGATCGGCAATTTCTTCTCTGTTTAAAGAAGCTTCGATGATTCTTCCCGTAGTCTGATCTACTCTGAAAATTCCTCTTTCGTTGAGTGAAGTATTGAGTTTTTTGGTATCGATCTGATTGGCAAATTGTACATAAGCTCTGTTGTAGAAACCAATATTCAACAAAACAGAGGGTTCTCCTGAAAGTTCAACAATCATTTCATCAGATGACAATAAAGGATTGCTTACATTTTTAAGATTGTAGCTCCAATGCACATTAGCAGAATTGAATAAATTCAACGCATTTTCCTT
Organism: Chryseobacterium sp. C2(2020); assembly: GCF_014218915.1. NCBI lineage: Bacteria > Pseudomonadati > Bacteroidota > Flavobacteriia > Flavobacteriales > Weeksellaceae > Chryseobacterium > Chryseobacterium sp. C2(2020). The sequence goes on along the minus strand of NZ_JACLCT010000035.1, from coordinate 36,272 downwards.
GTAACTTCCGGGAATTTTTCTCCCATAAATTTTATTGAAAAACATCAGAAAAAATTCATTATTCTGAATTCCTTCTATTAATTTTAATGGATTTTGAAAAATATTATCATTCAGGACAATTGCATTTTTTATATCCGGATTATTCTCTGCAATAGCTTCCATTTCGGCTTTTGTATGCTGCCATTTGGATCTAATGATCTCCATATTCAGCACTTCTGTTACTTTTCCTTCCGAATTTATTTTTAAATATAATTCGTTATATAATCTTGAAAAAGCGTTCGTTAATGCCGCAATTTCTTTAATCAAAGGATTATTCGATTCCAATAAAATATGATCAAGCTGAATAATTTTAACCTCAACAAAATCCTCTTCGATTTTCAAAACACTGAAATCCCATCGCAATTGGGATTTTGAAGTCATGTGAACATTCACTGCCTTGATATCTGAATCGATCGTTAATGTATATTGTTCAGAAAATTTATCTTTTATTTTAAATAAGCTATCCATGAAAAATTAATTTATAAATGCATCTCCACCATCGATTTTTGTAGGGCCTCCTCCAATATGGTTTGCCGGTGAAGAGACATCGATTCCCTGAGACGCCGCAATTCCGATTCCTTCACCTCCGATTCCGATAATTTTTCCCTTTACGATGATGGTTCCATCCGAATTTAATGTAATTGAACTTGCTCCGGTTTTAATTGTGACATTGGTATCACATTCCAAACTGATATTTCCGGCTTTATCCATCGATATTTTGGAATTTGCACCACCACCTTCTTTACTTCCGACATTGATAATATTGGTACTTCCCGCATTTACTGTATTGGCAGTTCCTACATTGACGGTTTTGTTGAGATTCGCATTGGTAACCGCATTCCCTGCTCCGTCAAACTTCATATTCGCGCCACCCTGATCGGTAAGAAAAACAGAACCCGCTCCGTCGTCCAGTTCGAGCTTATTTCCGCTTCGGCTGCTTAAACTTTTAATATTATTTCCTGCACCACCACCTGCACCAATTGCACCATGAAACATTCCTCCCATTACAAAGGGACGATCCGGATGTTGATGTACAAAATTAACGATCACCTGATCCCCGACTTCCGGAATTGCCATAAAACCACGGTTTTTATTCACTTTATCGCTGCTTCCCGCATCGGGAGTCATTACACGGATGTATTCTGTAGTAGTTGCGCCGTTTTGCCAGTCGAATTGTACCCTTACTCTTCCCTGATTCATCGGATCTGAGTTGGAAATCACTTTGGCAAACTGAGGTTCCGCCTTCGGCAACTGAAATTCAGGACGCGGAATAAATCCTGTGTCTGAAGCAATCGCTTCAAAAGTTCCGGTGTAATATCCTCTTGCATCTACTTCATGATTAACTTCAATAATCATTAATTTGGTGAAATAAGCGGTCGCGTTCGTATCGGTTTTTCTCATCTCAATATCGGCAATACAACCCGGATAAAGAAAAGGAATGGTAGTTTCACCCGAAGTAATGAAAACATCGGAAGCTTTACTTCCGGCGGTTCCTTTCTGGGAAGCATCAATATCCATAAAAGAGGCTGCTTTAATGGGAGCAACTCTTAAGGATGGCGTCGTAAACGTTCTTTCTGAAATTTCATACGCTCTTTTGGCAATATCTGAGGTATGATTTATTTTTGAACTTCCTGTTGTTAATTTTTCGTTTTTACTGCTGTTGTAGCCGTAGAATGTAGGATTTACGTGCTGTGCTTTCATTTTGATCTTCACATCATTTACACTGCTTCCGTACGTAAGCTTTACAGGTTTTTCCTGTGGGGGAAGTTTTCCGAAATGCAGCACTTCACCATCATAAAAAAACTGTTCGCCATAGGCTTCCGCAATTCTTGCCAGATAATTGTAGTGGGTTTCTTCATACTGAGAGCTGTAGGAAACATTTCCGTGTTGTGCATCTACGCGAAAATCGAATTTTCCCTGTCCGAAACCTTCTTTAATCACCTCATTGGCAATACTGTTCAGGCTGATTTCCTGTGCGCCGCCAAAACTCTGAATATGAGGAGCCGCATCCAGCAGAATCGTAGGACTGCATCCTGTAAGAACGATATTTCCGAGGCTTCCTTTTTCCTGACTGAATCCAACTTCTGTGATAACTCCTACAAAGCTTCTTTCCGGACCGTCTTCGAGGTCTTTATATTTAAAAACTACCGTAATTCTTTTGCCTAAAAAATTCTGAGCCGCTTCCAGATTATGGTTTTCTGCGCGTCCTAAAGTATCGTGAGCTAATAAAAGACTGAATTCATGATGTCTTGTCGCACTTTGCTTTAACCGAAAGTGTTTAAAATGTTTTACCGCTTTTCCTTCAACAATAATATCCAGCTTTACCACACGGTTAATTCCCTGAATCTGACTTTCGGGAATTGCCTTTGCATTATGTATTTTCGAAGTCGGTTGCTGAGACCAGAATTTTTCATCCACCAAAACAGGTTTATTCGGCTGTAAATTCTCATTCATCAGCATTGAAGATTCTCCTGTTGAAGAAGGCGTTTTGGGTATATTTTCATCCTTAAACATAGCCTGATATTTTGTGATTTGATGTGTTTTGTTTTGAATGCTAAAATTTATCCGACTTTACATCAAATAAATTTTTGTTATCGAATTTCAATGTAATTTCTATTTTTAAAGAATTCATTGAAAAAGATGAAATAATTCAGTGTAAAAAAGAAAAAACAGAATAGCCACTCTTTTGAGCCGTGCTATTCTGTAACCAATTTTATTTTTACTAAGATGATTGTAGGGTTTTGAATTACTTAGCTCCCGGCCATAAACCTTCATACTTAGAATTTCCATAGTCGATGGTTTCTGCGCTGATGACAAAGCTGATGAGCATACTGTTTTCATCCACTGCATCGAAATCCACTTCATGCTGGATTACATATCCGTTTTCCCAACCCAGAGTTATTAAGGTTCCTTCTTCGTGGGATTTGTTGAATGTAATTTCGCCGGTTGTAGGTTTGTATTTCCCGTTAAGCAAGCTTTCTAGGATGTCGGATTTTTCTGTAGCTTCTACTGTAACCTTAATCAGTGCATTGGAAGGATCTGATGCTACTCTGCCGGAAACATCTGTAGATCTTGAAACGCTGTAGTTCAGTTTTAATAATTTTTGTCCTTCGCCGCCGTTGAATTTTAAGATTCCTCTTGAATTTGCTGCCATGATTCGTAAATTTTAATCGTTAATATTTTGTGATTTGGCTGATTTGGTATTCCAAAGATATAACACCTTTTTTCAATCCGAAAGGAATTAAGCAGTAATCTCAGTTTTTGTAGTAGTTCTACGACTGCGTGTAGTAATTCTACGATTAAAGAATTACGTTTTGAATTAAAACACTATTAATCAATTATTTAAAGACTTAAAACGCAATAAAAATCAAACAAATTTACACACTAAAAAGAGAAATATTAAGATTTAATTAAGATATTTTTACTATTTCTTAACGGTTAGAAATTGAAATTAAAACAAGAATTCCGATAAAAAAAATTTTCACCGGAATTCTATAAACTAAACTGAGAATTGAATTATTTTTATTGATAGGAGTCGTGAAATTCTCTTTCTGCCCTGAATATTCTTATGCTGTCTGCTTTAATGGGCTGATTGTTAATGAAAATATCAAAACTGCTGTTGTCTTTTGCTACTTTAAAATCTAACTGAAAGTCTTTTCCTGCTTTTTCGAACTCACTGTTGAGCCTTTCCCAATTGAAATACGCTCTTCCGATAAACTGTTCGCCTTTTGCGGTTTCCCAGATAAAATTCAGTTCTTTTGGAACCGCTCTTTCTCTTGAAGGAATTTTATCGATCCACGAACGGAGAATAACCTCTTCTTCGGCGTTGTAATAACTGATATTGGATTCGAATAATTTAAAAGCCGGATTTTCTGAAGTAATCTGCGGTTTCCAATTGTATTTTTTTCTGTAGTCTTCCCATTCTTTAGGTTCCGCATCCAAAAATCTGTTCTTTTTCATTTCCTCACGTGTTACCGAAAGTTTCGAAAAAAACTTCTGTTCAAGCTGTTGATCATCTTTTACCATTTCAGCCTGAAATTTTCCCAGCTCAATCTGAACAGCTCGGAATCTCAGCCATACTACAACCATCCCTTTCGGGGCAAAACCAAAAACAAGCGTTGTAAAACTGTTGTATGGATTTTCTGCGCTGCTGTATTTTTCATTCCTTCCCAGATTTTTATATTCTTCCAAAGGTTTATCGTAAAGAGAAGCTTCGCGCTGCGAATACGCACGCTGCATGTAGTCTTTGATTTTTTCCACCGGAAAGTCTGCCTTCAGATGATAAAAAGTATCTTCATATCTGGAAAAATAAGTAACATCTATTCCGACGGGAGTTCCTTGCTGTTCTGTCCAGCCTTTCCCTGAATTCCCCCACGTTCCCGACGAACTTCCGTAAGGCAGACTCGCGGGAACACCTTCCAGAGTGGTGATTTTATCTTCCACTGGCGTTATAATCATATTGTTATTCGGACTGCTTATTTCTACGTTAAATTCCGGCAACTGTTCTTCTTTCATTTTCTGGCAACTTATATTCTGAAAAAGGAGGATTAAAAAAAATATTATTTTTATCGTTCTATCCATTCTGTATGTTTCTTTTGCGGTATTGTGCAGCCAATGCACCTCTTCTTTTCGGGGCATTGTCGTTGGGTCGTGCATCCAGACCGATCTGGTTGGCTTTTACAGACCAGTGAAGATATTCGTTTCTTAATTTTTTAAGATCTTCTTCCTGAATGTGACCTAAATACGAAATTGCTTTGATATCCTGCTTGTATTTGGCAACAGAAGGTTTTTTTCCGGCTTTAATATCTTCCACATACTTATTTCTGAGCTGGTTACACGCATTGGTATATGATGAAAGCTGACTGTAAATTCCGGTTAAAAAAGAATCTGTTATTTTATGATTTTCGTTGATGAGATCTTCAAGATATTTCACTTCATGCTGTCTGGAATAATGAAACATCTGGTTTAGGGGAATTTTATCATATTTATTGGATAAGTTTCTGGTTCCCACCAAGCCATAATACATCGATATTTTATTCCACCACCGGTCGTAGTTCACATCTTTTTGCCTGAAAGATTTAATTTCCAACTGCTCATCATGATACCACCCTTCCTCTACTACAATTTTTTTAAATGCTTCGCATTCTTTGTGGGTAAATATATTATTGTAAGGATCATAAGAATCGCAATATAAAACAGAAATTTCATCTCCTTCTCCGTAAGATCCGCCAATATCGGAATGCACTCCGGGAAGGGTAAATTCCAGTCCGTATAAACCTGTGCTGTCGATATTCGTTAAATCAAAATTATCTCTGTATTCATCATCCGAAGCAAGCTGAAGAACAAAATTTACTTTTCCGCCTCCGATGGTATCTAAACCAAGCTGTTTGGTATCGTCATCAATTCCAAAACCTCCTCTGTGATTTAAGCCGTAAGAAGCAACCGTATCATACAATCCTGCAAAACGGAATCTTATCTCTTTAACCTCAAGATCCTGCGCAAGAAGACAGGCTCCGAAATATCCGTGCCGCATGATGAACTGCGACTTGGAGCCATCTTTATCCTTTATTGTAACCGTTTCATTATTAATAAATTCCGGAGGAAAAACCTGTAATGTTTCATTTCCTAAAGCATAAGAAATTATTCCCGGAGAGTTTGCAACGTGTATAAAATGTCTCGCCGCCGCAGCTCCCCTGCTGAAACCAAAGACATTTACGGTAAGAACCCCGATCGGTTTCGTGTTATTTTTAAGTTTATTTACGATGGCTTCAGCTCCTCTTTTGCATCCTTTTGCCACTTTTGCCACCACTCCGGTATCTCCGGTTCCCTGTGCAACACCTTTTAAAATACTGTCGCTTTTTCTGTCCTCCGTTCCGATTCCCTCAATATACCATGAAACCTGATTCTGTGCATTCGGATCAATCGTATCATAACCACGGGCGACATTCGTGAACTCGTTGTTGTAACTGTCGTCTTTATCGCTGCTTGCTTCTTTAAAATCTCCGCCAAGCTGGGTATTGGTTTTGTTATTCTGGGTTCCGTCAAAAAAAAGATTCAGGCTTATATCAATGGTATTAACGGGTTTATCATCGGGATTAATGGTTTCTGCTTTGTTATAGCTTACACCCGTTCCGTTTCCTTTCTGTTCCACGGTTGCCGCACTGTTATGACTGATGCCTTCTTTGGCAAAAGTTCTGGAATCTCCATCAAAACGGGTGACCGCTTTACCTTCTACAAAATATTCAATGCTCATTTTTAGTGATTTTTAGATTTCTCGCCACTATTGTTCTGAACTTCTTTTTCTGCGTGATGTTCCACTTTTCCCTGACTGTTAACCTCAACACCTTTAAGGCTGGTTAATTTATGTTCTTTTTCGCCATACACTTCCATATCGCCTTTTACGTAATGACTCATCTTTCCGACCACATTGGTCATAAAATCTGCTCCGGTGGAAAGATATTTCATGGAACCTACACTTTCGGTATGATTTGCCATGATGGTGTCGGATTTATTCATTCCGACATTGGTGCTCATATTTTCGCCGACGTTGATGTTCATGTTCCGGCAGTTGAACGTCATGGTTTCAGGAGCTGTAATGGTGATGTTGCTTCCGGTGGTGTCTAAATGAATTTTATTTCCCGATTTATCGGTAATGACGATGCTTTCATCCTCCGTGAAAATAATTCTGTGACCGCTTCTCGTCTGGATAGATTTTACTCTGTTATCCACACCACCGCCGAGACCGATTCCGCCATGGAACATTCCGCCCATCACAAAAGGTCGGTCGGGATGACTGTGAACGAAATTCACCATCACCTGATCCCCCACTTCGGGAATCGCGACGTAACCTCTGTTTTGGTTCACCTGATCGGTTCCTCCCGCATCGGGACTCATCATTCTGATAAAATGCGTTGTATCATTGGTTTGCCAGTCGAATCTTACCTGAACTCTTCCCTGTCCTTCCGGATCTGTATTGGAAATTACGGTAGCAATCTGCGGTTCGGCTTTTGGAATTTTAAATTCGGGTTTAGGTAAAAATCCGGTGTCTGAAGCTATTCCTTCGAAGCTTCCTTTGTAATGACCGATGGTATCAATTTCATGAGTAACTTCCGTCACCATGATTCTCGTAAAATAATCGGATTCGTTGCTGTCTAATTTTCTCATCTGGACATCCACGACACAACCCGGATGCAAAAAAGGAACGGTTGTATTTCCTGAAAATGAAAATACGCTCACCGCTTCACTTCCTGCCGCACTTTTCTGAGAATATTCTACGTCAAGATGAGTGGAAGCTTTAATGGGCGCAACCTGTAATGCAGGGGTTTTAAATATTTTTTCGTTGTGAGAATAAGCTGTTTTTGCCAAATCTCCCACATGCTGAACCGGCGTTTCACCCGAAGTCAGTTTTTCATGTTTACTGCTGTTGTAACCGTAAAACTGGGGTTTTGTGTGTACTGCTTTTAATTCAACCTTAATATCATTGGCGCTGCTTCCGTAGGTTAATTTGATCGGTTTGTTCTGAGGCGGAAGTTTTCCGAAATGCAATACTTCGCCGTCATAATAAAACTGTTCGCCATACGCTTCAGCCATTCTTGCCAGATAATTATAATGCGTTTCATCGTACTGACTGCTGTAAATAATCTGCGAATAATCGTTGGTATCCACTCTCACATCAAAACGGCTGGAATCGATCCCCTGTTTGATGACTTCGTTGGCAATGATTCCCATATTAACCGGTGAACTTCCGCCAAAACTCTGAATATGCGGCGCACCATCGAGTAAAATGGTCGGGCTGTACCCTGTTAACACAATATTTCCAAGGCTCATTTTTTCCTGACTGAAACCTACTCCTGTAATGACTCCGACAAAGGTTCTTTCGGGGCTACTTTCAATATCTTTGTAGGAAATAACGGCTGTTAAACGTTTTCCGAGAAATTTATTGGCTTCTTCGAGGGTATGAGTCTGTCGGTCACCTAAAGCATCATGAGCCAATGTCACGCTGAATTGGTGGTGCCGTTTTGTACTTTGGGTAAGTTGAAAATGCTTGTAATATTTAATCACTTTTCCTTCGATCACGAGAGAAAGTTTTACCAGACGGTTGATTCCTGTATGATGATTCTGGGAAATTCCGTCTGCGTTCTGCGATGGACGGAAGGAAGGATTCTGTACTGTATCTTGTGATTCTGTTTTCATATTTCCTGTGATTTGGTAGGTTAAACATGATCGCTTAGTGTTCTACTGTGCGGTGTTTTGTGTATTTCCTTCTTTTACGGATCTTGAAAGAATTTTAGTTTTTCTCAATAAAAAATCGGGCATTAGATCAGTAGGAAGATATAAAGTGCCTTCTCCTTTTTTCTGAAGTTCATCGCTGATTCCGGGATTCCAGGAGAGGAGTTTGTCTACTTCCACATCCAGTTCATCGGCAATGATGTTGAGATTGAATCCTGCATTGATCTCGGTTTCTGCCAATTGCCCATTGTTTTTTCCGCTTCCTCCTTTTACGAGGAAAACGGTGTTCATTCTTGAAGAATTATAGTTTGCCAGAACACTCTGCAGTTCTCCGGTTGCGTAGCATGCATTCAGATATTTTTTAACATGATTGATGGTTTCTTCCGGCAAAAACTTATAAAAGACATGGTATTGAGTAGAGTTTGCTGCGGTCATGGCTTTGGCAATATTTCCTTCTCCACAGTTGTAAGCAGCCACTACAGTAATCCAGTTGTTGTATTTTTTGTAGAGATTGGCTAAGGAAACTGTTGCTGTTTTTGTGCTTTTGTAAAGATCCGTTCTGTTCTGTTCGGTTAATCCGTATTGATTGGCGTGAGCGGTCATAAACTGCCAAACTCCCACTGCTCCGGCTCCCGAAGCTATATTTCTGTTGAAATGGGATTCTATTAAGGCTAAATTTCTCAAATGTTTAGGCAAACCTTTCTGAACCAGAGAATATTCGATAAAATCTACAATTTCTCTGTTGCCATTAATAATACTTTTATATCTCTTCACACTGCTTTCCGAAGTATCGGAAGCGGTAAGAAACTGTGCGTTCGTAAAATTAGAACACAACAATACCATTGCGGTTAGAAAAATATTTTTGAGATTTGGATTCATTGTTTTATGCTTTTGTGAAAAGTTTTTTAGGCTGAATCACGATTTCATTCTTTCTTATTCTACGTTCCAGCTCAGTTTTTCTTCTTCTGAATTCCAGTCGACATGAATGGTCTGTCCGGCTTTTACTTCTTCTCTTACGATCATTTTCGAGATCGGTCTTGCCAATTGAGAACGTATTACTCCTGAGATTTGTCTTGCTCCGTATTTGCTGCTGAATCCGCCCAAAGCAAGATTTTTCACTGCTCCTTCGGAGATTTTCAGGCTCATTCCCAGTCGCGCTAAAGAGTTGTGCAGTGATTTTAACTGAATATTAAAAATTCTTTCGGCAATGGATTCTGTAATTGGCGCAAAAGGAATAATTTCTGTAATTCTTGCTAAAAATTCGGGTCTGAAACGTCCGGAATTCGACATGATCTGCATTAGTGATTTTGATTCCGGGATTTTTCCTTCTTCAAACTGCTTTACGATTTCTTCGCTTCCGATATTTGAAGTAAATAAAATCAGCGCATTGCTGAAATCGCCTTCTTTTCCAAGCTTATCATGAACTTTTCCTTCGTCCATGATCTGTAAAAAGACATCAAAAACCGAATGATGGGCTTTTTCAATTTCATCAAATAACACCACAGTGTAAGGCTGCTGTCTTATTTTGTTTACGAGCATTCCTCCTTCTTCGTAACCTACGTATCCGGGAGGCGCACCGTACAAAAGTGCGGCTGAATGTTCTTCTTTAAATTCAGACATATCAAAACGAACCATTGCCTTTTCGTCGTTGAAAAGGAGTTCTGCCATTGATTTTGCCAATTCGGTCTTTCCGGTTCCGGTAGGTCCCAAAAGGAAAAACGAACCTATTGGCTGTCCCGGTTTATTGAGTCCGCTTCGATTTTCAACAATTGCGTCGGAAAGGATTTTTAAAGCATGATCCTGCCCTACAACGCGGTTCATTAAAAGCGATTCCATATTCAGAAGCTTTTCTTTTTCCTGCGCCTGAATTTTCCCGATCGGAATGTTTGTTTTTGCCGCCATTACCGCCGCGAGTTCCAGACGGTCTACTTTTTCTCTTTTCTTTGAGGCGTGCTGCAAAAGTTCGGCATAGCTGTCTTCAATAATTTTCTGAATCTGTTCCACCGGCGTGGAATTGTCGATTTGTGGCTGCTCACTTAAAGAACCCCACAAAATCGGACTTATTTTGTCTCTCAGCAGATTGTAATTCCAGATCAGTTCGTCTGCTTTGTCTTTTTCATCGAAATAATCTTCGCTCTGAAGCTTTTCGTACGTTAATTTCCAGCTTTCCAGTTCTTTTTCTGAAAGTTCGTCGAGCATTTTAATCGCCGCCATGGTTCTGTCTAAGAGATCGATGGCTGCATCGGGAAGTTTTTTCCCTTTAGCATATCTTTTTGCAAGACGGACACATTCGGGAAGGGCAGTTTTCTCTACTTCAATTCCGTGGTGTTTTTTGTAACCTTCCAGTAAAACGTCAATCATTTTAACGCAGGTTTTTTCGTCCGGCTCATTCACCGTTAACACTTCGAATCGTCGGTTGAAAGCCTGTTCCGGCTCGATAATTTTCCTGTATTCTTCCTTAGTAGTGGCTCCGATGACGGTAATTTCACCTCTCGCCAGTTCAGGTTTAAGCAGATTGGCAACGTTTCCGATGCTTCCTTTTGGATCTAAAAGGGTATGAATTTCATCAATAAAAAGAATGGCTTTTTCAATCTTTTTACATTCGTTGATGACTTTTTTCAGACGGTCTTCAATTTCGCCTTTGTAAGAGGTTCCCGCCAGTAATGCTCCGGTGTCCAATTCCAGTAAGGTTCCGTTTTTAAGCATTTCAGGAACATTTCCTTTGGTGATTTCAATGGCAAAACCTTCTACCAAAGCAGTTTTCCCGACTCCGGGTTCTCCGATAATGATGACGTTGGGTTTGCTTCTCCGGCAGAGAATTTCAACCAGCATTCTGAGTTCTTTGTCTCTTCCGATGATGTTTTCCAGTTCTCCTTTTCTCGCCTGAGCTGTTCTGTCTGTGCAATAGCTTTTTATGGAAGGAAAAGACTGGTCTGAATAGTCTGAACCGTTTGAAAATATGGAAGAAAATTCTCCGTTTTCCGAACTTTCGTAAGGTGTATCTTTTCTGTACAGATTGAAAATTTCATGTTCTCTGAGAGGAAGAGATTTGAGCTGCTGCAAGGTAAAAGCGACCTGTGGTTTTACAATGGCTGTTAAAATACAGATCGGGGTAATTTCGTCCAGACCTAATTTCAGACGGATATCATCCGCTTCTTCTACAATATGATCTACTGTTTCATCTTCTCCGGCTTCGTTGGGAAGATGGGTGGTTTTAGGATAATCTTCAATGCGAACATCTGCCCATTCGTAGAAATATCCGGGATCTTTGTCGATGCTTTTAAGGAATTCGTTCAGCCCGATGTCTTTGTGCATGAGTGCCTGCAAAATGTGCGGTGCTCCGTAGGTTGCATTGTAATTTTCCTTCGCGATGGATTGTGCTATATGAAATAGCTGCTTTACAGTCTCATTGGTAACTAATACTCCCATTGTACTATTCAGATTAATATTTGGTGTGTGGTGATTGGTGTTCTTCGGGTTTGGATTTTCCTTATTTTTTTATGGGATGAATCTATAACCTTCTGAATTTTTATTGTTTACTAAGTTAACTGTTTTTTCTCAAAAACGGAAAATTATGTCTTAATAATGTGATTTAGAATGATTATTTTAACAAAATTTAATTAAAAATGGTAAAAAAAGACCGCCTTGCACGACAGTCTTTTGTATGAATACGATGAAATGAATATTTTAGCTTGATGGCCAAAGACCTTCGTATTTGGAGTTTCCGTAGTCGATGGTTTCTGCACTTACCACAAAACTGATGAGCATACTGTTTTCGTCTACCGCGTCGAACTCAACTTCGTGCTGAATAACATATCCGTTGTTCCATGAAAGTGTGATTAATGTGCCTTCTTCATGAGATTTATTGAAAGTGATTTCTCCTGTTGTCGGTTTATATTTTCCGTTCAGTAAACTTTCCAGAATGTCTGATTTTTCTGTTGCTTCTACGGTTACTTTGATGAGCGCATTGGAAGGATCTGAAGCTACTCTTCCGGAAACATCCGTAGATCTTGAAACGCTGTAGTTCAGTTTCAGCAATTTTTGCCCTTCTCCGCCATTGAATTTTAAGATTCCTCTTGAATTTGCTGCCATGATAGGTAAATTTTAATCGTTATTACTATTTTGTGATTCGGTGATTGTGTAACAAAGGTAAAGCAGTAATTTTTTTTCTGAAAGTTTTTAAACAGCAATTTTAAATTTTGTCGTATTTCTACGATTTGATGTCGTAATTCTACGATCGTAGATTTAATAAAATCTTAACAATCCTTTACTGTAAAATGTTTACGACAATTCTTTTAACACAAAAAGACTCGTATTTTTTACACCAAACTGAGAAATAGTATATTTGATTTCGATCTCTTTTACTAATCCCGATTCAGTAAACAGCACATATTTTCCTTTGAAATCTTTATTATTTTCCAATGGATTTATTCTTTGCTGAAGAATAATTTCCCGGTCATAATCCGCATTTTCCACCTGTTGCAAAAGCTGAATTTCTGTATTTTCTTCTCCGATTGACTGTGTAAGATAAGATTTTCCCTTCGTAAAGCTGTTTCTTAGGTCGGCAAAATAGTTTTTGATGAAAATATCGTCCTTTATTCTGCTGTAGAAAAGTGAAGGATCAAGAACAATCCGTTCGAATTCATCAAGATATATTTTGGCGTATTTATCGGGAAAAAGATCTTCTAAACGTTCTTTTATTTTAGTGAGATTATCCAATGTTTCTTTTGGTAAAGCTATCAGTACAATTCTGCCTTTATCATCGGTTTTTACCTCAACAGGATTCAGCGAACGGATGGATTCTGAAGCGAGATCTGCCATCATGCTTCCCGATTTTTCCGAAAAATTATTTTTGAAGAGGTGAAAAATGTGATTATTTTCTTCTTTTCGAATCCATTTTACTGAAACGGTGTAAGAAAGTGCATTTTCTTTTTCTTCAAGCACATTTTCTTCGGTTTCCCGGCTTTCGACAGTATAAATTTTAGCCAGATTTTCGGGACGGAAAGGAATGTGAGGATTTAATTTCGGATCTTTAAAATCGGCATCATTGCGGCTGTTGTATTCTTTTATTTTTTGAATATCGGGAATGAGAAGTTTTTTCCGCGGAACAAGATCATCATATATAAAATCTTCTCTTGCACAATGGGTATTGTGAAATTCTTTAAGGTATTTTGGATTTTCGAGATTAATTTCTTCAGCTATACTTTCCAGCGTTTCTCCGGAAAGGATAAAATGAACGGTCATATATTTTGTTTTTTGGCTAAAACTAAGTTAGAGGAAAAATTTTAGTCAGCAAAATAGTTTTGCCGTTTTGATTATCCTGTTAATTTAACGTAAAGTTTACAAGTTTTTTAATGCGAATCACTTTTTTAAGTTTGCAAAAGCGTTCTACTCAACCAACAATGCAGCCTTTTTTAAAACCATTTTAAATTTAACCACAAAAAAACAGCGCCCGAAAATGGATGCTGTTTCTATTTCAATCATTAATTTTTGATTATTTCTGTCTGGTGAATTCCAGATATTTATCGCCGCATTGCGTGAAGTGTTCGAATTCGTTCATTGCGTTTCCGTAATTCTGGATCACAATTTTGTCACCTTCATACACACCGCCAATTTCGCCCATCATAATGTTGGTGATCGCTCCTGTTTTTTCGTCGGTTTCTGCAGAGACATTTCCGGCAGCAATTACTTTTGTTTTATCTAAAATTTTAAACGTTGGATTTCCGTCGGTATTTTTAAATTCTATTGAAAATCTTGCACCTTCACAGGTTGTTGCGATAAATTTTCCTTCAACAGAAGTTTTGGAGACTGTCTTTTTTGTATCTTTTTCTTCCGGACTTTCTGTTTGTTCATCAGATTGTGCTGAATCTTTTTTCTCAACAGGAACTGCCGTTTTTTCAACAGGCTGAGAAACGGACATTGAGTCCGCTTTTATTGTGTTGTTCTTTGTTTCATTTTTGGAGCAGGAAATGATAAAGATCCCTGCCAGTAAACAAATTCTAATGATTTTTTTTGTAATCATAAGGTATACTTTTGACGTATTTATTAGATCAAAAATACCATAAATTTTAATCCGATAATATTTTTTGTTTTAAAATTAACTGAAAAATGATTGAGGCGATGATTTAAGATGAAAAGCTCTGTGGTATTTTAATACTGCGTTCGCAAAGAAAATTCATTCAGCAAATGACAGCACAATATGTTCAAAATATATTTAATGGCAAAAGTGAGATTAGTTTAAAAGATTTGCCAAAAAAAAGAGATTGTGAAAAACACTATCTCTGCTATTTTTAAATTTTCTTCAGAATATATTTGTCATTCGGGGGATTAAGCATGTAGATGGTATTTCCCATGAGATAATATTTTCCGCCAATTTTAGCAACAATATATTCTAATGTATCATCGGTTTTGGATTTGATCACGATTTTATCATCAGATGCAGAATTTATAAAAGTTCCTGAGACTAAATTGCTTTCATCATTAATCTTTTCGGTAATGGTAACATTATTTTTATCTGTAATTTTAATCTCATATTTTACCTGATAATCTCCATCCGTTCTTGAAATTTCAAAATCAGCCTGATAATTCCCTTTCCATTGTGAAAATTCATCAACGACAGTCTGTGCAGATTGACTTTCTTTTTTGGTGTCTGAATTTTGTGTTCCAAATGTAAAATGTTCTTCCAGACCTACATTTTCTTCAGACAGCAATTGTATAGGAAGCGGACATTTTTCAATTTTTGAAGAAACGGGAATGGGTTTAAGCTTTATATTTTTATCCAATTTAAAATTCTTTTCGATTTTAAAGTAAGATTGTTTTGCATCGAAAGTTCCTACCGCAATTCCTTTCCGGTTGCTATCAAAAATAACATTTAAAGAATACATTTCATCATCGGCAATTCTCAAAGTATCTTTTAAAATATCTTTGTTATCAAAGAAAAGCAGATAATTAGATTTCTTTCCTTTTTGGTCTTTTACGACAATATTTTTAACGTAATAATCGTCAAAAGAACTACCTGTATAATCTGGCTCGAAATAAGTATTTCCTTTTGCTGCAAAAAGATTATCTAAATTTTTTGAACTGTAGCTATCGTCTTTTATATTTTCTTTATCAACAGTAAATTTTGTATTGATGTGATCCTGTGACTGATATTTTTTGCATCCGATAAAAATAAACAGCAGAAGCTGTATTAGCAATAATCTTTTAGAATAGTTCTTCATATATAGTCTTATTTTTTGTATGTATGGCTTGTTTTGGCTGCTTCATCCTGATCTTTTGTATCGTAAGAATTCAGTTTTACAAATCTTGCAGGGTTCGTTCTTACCGATTCGCCTTTTCCATATGCATCCAAAACTGTTGCCACTTCAAGATGTAAATGAGGCGCTCTTCCTCCGCTTGCAATAGATCCCGAAACTCCGGCATATCCTAAAACGGTTCCTGCGTCCACTTCTTTTTTGGCGTTTGCATCAGCTTCTGTTACCGAAACACTGTCTAAATGCATATAAATAAAGTAGACGTCATCTGTCTCTTTTATATTGATTCCTTTTAGCTCATCGGTAAACTGTGTTTTGTAAGCTACTTTTTTCTCCTGCTCCAAAAGGTCTTTCACATTTTGAATTTTTACTCTTACAATCCATCCTGCAGTTGCAGAATATCTTACCTGATGGATGTTACCTTTTAAAGTTGCATATACTTTATCTTTTCCGGGGATGGCAAAGAAATCAAATCCTGAATGGTATTTTTTGCTTCCGTTGCTGTTTCTTCTGCACCAGCCGTATGTTCCGCTGGAAGGTTTTACATTTCCGCCATAATTATATTTTGTAAGTCTTGGATTATCAACAGGATCATGCCATTTTCCACTCTGCTGTTCTACTTTTGCAGGTGCAGCAGATTTCTGGCATGAAAAGCTTGTTTCTGCATTTGCTTCCCCTTTATTGTACCATTTTTCTATTTCTTCCGCTATTTCCCAAACGTAAGTTCTTCCTGTTTCATTTTTTCCTTCTTTAAAAAATGCAGGATTTTGCTGATAAGCTTTTTGTCTTACCCATTTTGTGTTTTTAATAACTTTATTATTTTTATCATAATCCAGCTGTAAGTTCTTATCAAAAACAACATGATTTCTTTCATTCCCTCTTCCGCAGTCTACAGGCATTAAAATAGCAAGGTAAAAATCTGCCAGTGTATTGAGTTTTCCTTTATAGGGTTCCAGATAATATTCTACGTATGTAAGCTGTTCCAGCTTGGTCATGTTTTTCAGATTTCCGTTTTTTCCGGCAGTTACATTGGTTCCTTTCCTCCTGTTGATATCCGCTGCCGCCGTAGTTCCTATCTGTATTAAACCTGTGTATCCTAAACTATTGACGATTGCGGGATTGAAAGTGCCTCCTGTTTCCAGAGCCATAGCTGAAGTAAGATAATCGGGTTTACAGCCAAGTCTATGCGAAATTTCAATAATTTTTTTGCGTTCCTGACAGGTAAAATGTTTCCCCCAAAACAATTTGGTTTCTTTACACAGGCATGAATCCTTAGTTTCTCCGTTTACCACACTCGTTGTTTTACCTTCCGGTTTGGGAGTCGTGGGTTTTTTATCAGGTTTTACCGTTCCTTTGGATTCTGCCCAGTCCCAAAGTTCATTCCATGTATTTCTTACGGTTTCTGTGAAAGAATCAAATACTCCGCTGGTTTCTTTTTTAGAATCTGGTTTTGAAGCGGCGGGTGAACCGGTGGCTTTTGGCGTGGATTTCGGAGCCTGAGACGGCTGAACAGGCGGTTTGTATTCAGGATTTTTTATCACTCTGTTTTCACTTGCGTGTTTTCTGTCTTTGTAATATTCTACCGTTACATAAAATTCCAGTTCTTTAAGATCTCTTTCTCCTTGTGAAGCTTTTTGCATCAAAGCTTTAGTAAGTATGAATTCTGCGGTTGCCGTTCCGGTTCTGCTTACAACCGCTTCTTTGCTGTCTACAAATTTATTTTTAGAGTTATGTCCCTCTCCTGCTGCATCATCTTCCCAAAGCGTAAACAGCAGTTTTTTACCTGCAAGATTTACGCACTGCGCGTTGGCAACAAGTTTTTCCTGATAACTGAAAACGGTTCCCAGAGAATCGTCTGCATAGCGCAGTTCCACTTTATTGATCTTTGGAATTTCTCCCGGTTGCGGAGTAATATCAATGGTGGTACTTCCTTTTCCTTCGGGCTGATGAAGATAAGCTTCGAGACGATAGGTATTTTTGGCTGCAACTTCTCCAAAGGTAAAACTTCCGTCCCCCACTTTTTTGATGTTTGTTGTGGTAAAACTTCCGTCGGGACGTTTTTTAAAAAGCTCCCAGGTAACCACAGCAGGATTTCTTTCTCCGGCAGGTGTTGCAGGATACCAGTCTGTAACCCTGTAGGTGGTTTTTTCGCCAACCACCGGACTTGGGTTTCCCGAGATTTTTGAAACTCCTTGTTTAGACATAGAACGTTTTTTTTGATTAATTAATACGCATCAATTTCATTTTCAAGAACGGTTTCTTTAAAATCCTGCATTTTCACTAAAGGATTGATGTGCTGAACGGTTTTATTATCCGCATTTTTCACATTCTGTTTACTCATTTCTCCACGCTGTCCGTGATCTTTGATGGTAATTTTACCTCCGATTACACATTGCAGTTCAGAAAGTTCAGTGACGATCTTTTTACCCATAATGGTTACTTTGTCGTATGTTTTCTGCCATTTTCCGGCAGGTGCATAAGAACATGGCAGATAACCTCCTGAAGTAGGTTTCAGTTTACATTTTCCGAAACTGGGACCGGATGGATTAAACTGAAGATCGTCTTCGGTAACGCCAAGAAAATCTGCATTACCATCGGAATCGTTCCAAAAATGTTTCTGATGGGAGGTAACTTTGTACTGCGGGAACTGATCACCCTGGTTACACTGGGCTTTGCCTTTCTGGACAACAAAGTATTTGCCGTCATGAGGTGATGATTGCTGTGACATATTTACGTGATTTGGGTAATCCAAAGATAAAAAATTTACATTAAAAAATAAAAAAAGCAGAAAATTATTTTCCGCTTTTCTGTTTATAAAGAATTAATGTTGAGTATATTCCGGTTCTTCAACGGGCATCATGGTCGGCATGAAATATTCGTTCAGCCAGTAGAAAGTCTGTCCGTTCTGCTCGATTTTCACCGCAGGATCATTTCTGTGAGACAACATTCTGTCGGCTAAATCTTTGTAATGTTTAAAATAGGTTTTTACCGTTTCATTAGTCACAATTTTAGATTTTTTCCAGCCTTTCAGCATATATTTCGACATCAGCTCTTCATCAGAATTATCAAAACCTGTACTTATTCCCACCGCGTAAGACATCGGCTGTTTGTAAAGATCGCTTTTGTCTAAGAATTTCAGAGTGGGATTGTACTTTTTCAGCAGTTTCACGTACTCGTTAATCGCTCTGGACTGGCTGAAATCTGATCTTTCCGCTCCTGTATTCTGATAAACTTCGGTATAGAAAAGTTTTAAATTGTCAAATTCTTTCTCAGAAATTAAAATTCCTTTCTCTAATCCCGGTTTGTAATCTTTCAGTTCTTTCGGAATATAACCTTTCACCAGAAACGGATTTCCGTAATTGATGAGCTGTGCGGCAATTCCTGCCGGAACAGGATTGGTAAGTCCCGGATAAAGATATTTGTATTTTACATCTACATCGGTTCTTCCTGCTCCTACTGATGAATGGAAATAATCATTTAAAGATTTATCCAAAGTCGTATTATCGAGAGTAACCTGCGCAATCAGGCTGTCGACAGATTTTTTAAGATAACCCGGCTTCGCGATATCTCCTTTTTTAGGAAAAATCACAAATCCCTGTGCCATACTTTGCTTCGGATAATCGAGTGAGAAAAAGCCTTCATCTCCTTCAATAAGACTGAAATTATTTTTCGTTAAAACATCATTCTGATTAATAATTTTCTGTTTTTTCAGTTCAGCAATATTTTTTGCCGTATTCGTTACCACATTTTCTGCCATCAAAACAAAATCATTGTAGGTATCGGATGATCTCGCGCTGGTCTGAAACATGATCAGTCTCGCCTGAGCCTGCGTTAAGGAATTGATGACTCCGTACATATTTCCACCCTGACTGGACGATGTTCCCACCGTGATTACGATATTGGTTTCATCCGGAACGTTGGATAAGAGGTTTCCGGCTGCCATCAAACCTTCATTTACGGGCTGATAACCGCTGTTGCTTACACAGTTCATCTCATTGCTCTTCTGATCGATGAAGGTGGTGATCTTGCTGTAATCTGTGCTTAAATTTGAAACCGCCACATTGTCTCCACAGGAATTATTTTTGTACAAAACCACTCCGTATTTTACCTGATTAAAGTAAGATGGTTTCTCGAATCTCAACTGCAAATCCTGTAATAAAGATTTCACAATCGGAGCATAAGGTGCATTCGGAGCACTGATGTCTAAGGCAAATACGATATTTATTTTTTTATTTTTCTCTGTAATCTCGCGATAACGGTCGAAATAAATCGGCTCTCCCAATACATTGAAAACGTAATTTTTACTGTAATCTAAAATATTGGTAAAATACTTTGTTTTAGAATCCGGAGTGGGCGGTTCATTTAAGGGTAATGTTACCGGAAAAATATTTTCAAGCGGCGTTCTTTTGTTTACATCTGTCAACAAAACGGCGGTTCTGTTTTCGGTTTCGTTTCCTCCCGGAGCGCCTTCATGAATTCCCAGTGTGGTTTCTGTAATTCCTGTGGTATTTTTCATTTTTACGGCAGAACGTTCTCCCCATGTAGAAACCACATTGGAACTTACCCATCCGTACAGACTTGTACCGATGCTGTCGATATCGATGTTTGGTTTTTTACCCACCAGAAATCTTTTGTTGTTTTCTGCCTGTTTGTAGACGTATACGATCTGTCCGTTCGGAATTTTCACATCTGCCTGTTCAATAAGACTTGGCGAATTGAAAACCATGATGGAATCGTTCTTGTAATATCTTTCTGAGTTTTTGATGACCTCACTGTTGCTCGGAACAATGGCTACTCTTACCGGAAAACCTGTCTTTTCGCTTTTTAAGGAATTGCTCCATAAAAGAAGATCAGATTCAGGAATCCAGCCATAAGTTTTTATCTGTTTGGAAGATACTTTTTTCATGAGCGCATCCGGAATGTATTCTGCTACTTTTACCATTCCGTCGCGGTTTTTTAACACCATTAAAGGCTCTAAAAATTTAACTTCTTTATAGGATTTTTCATCGCTTTTATCAAGATATGCGGTATTTCGGGATCTGTCGGATATGGCAATCCACGGAACTGATTTTTTAGGAAAACCGTTGACGACCGGTGAATTATCAACCTGTCCGTAATGGGTGGGTTCGGGAGTTCTTTTCGATGGCAGTTTTACCTGACAGCTTACGAGCAATACTGAAACTCCGATATAATATGCTGCTAGAGGAAGTTTATTTTTCATCCTGATTTATTTAATGATTGGTGTGGTGGTTCAAAAAAATTCTGAACGGAAATTATTTACTTTGGTTAATATCAACTTTGGTTACGCAGTTCTGCGCATCATCGAAGTTCACTTTCACGGTCTGGATCACCATGTTTTTATCAAACTGAAGACCTGCACAGTACATATAAAAATTATTGACTTTGCTGTCACTTACTTTTACTACGGTATTTTCATTGTTGCACAGATAGGTTCTCAGTAAATAATTATAGTGCATATTAAAGCTGTTTCCGTTGGCAATCTGCTGAAGATGATATTTAAAATCGTTATCAATTTTAGCATAAGCGTCTTCTACACTTACCTCTTCTTCCAAGGCATCATAAGCAGGAAGAATCTTGATCTGATGAAGAATCGGCTCCGCACTTTCGTCTGTGTAAAGTGTTACGACATAATCTCCCGGTTTTTTGTAGGAATAGATCGCCATTTTATCTTTAGAATCGATATTTCCGGTTTCTCCGAACTTCCAGGTAAACTGTTTGGCATCGGAAATTGCCCGGAACTGTACGTTTTCAAACTGCATTGCCTGAGTCTGTGCATCGATTAAAGTTCTTGTTTTTGCAGAATCTACCGGCTTTGGAATTGATCTCGCGGAAACCATTACGGGAAAAGATTTGGAATATTTGTTATCAATAATCAGCGTTACCTGATAATATCCCGGTCTGTTGTAAAAGTGAAAGCCGCTGTTTTTATCGCTTGAAGTTCCGTCTCCGAAGATCCATTTTTTGGTTTTTGCAAACTGGGTTTTGTCTTCAAACAAAAGGGTGTCTCCTACTTTCAGGGAAGAGGGATAAACAACCCCTACAATATCATCTGCGGAGTGTATTACCTTCTTCTGCAGCCACAATGCAACCAGTGCCGCGATGAGCAGCGTCGCAATAACACCGATGATAATGTTTTTTTTGTTTTTTTGAAAATAATTCATAGTTAATGATTGTGTGATGGATGTGTTTTATTTGGTGTGTTATTATGAAAAGTGATAAAATTTATTGAGTTCTTGCTTTTAAAGCGGTTTCCCGCTGAAAAAGCTGACTTTTCTTTTCTTTAAAGCCTATGGAGCATTCTTCAAATTGTTTTTCAAAGCTTTTAATGTTTTCCGTTTTGCTGGAAATTAATTTTTTATCGTTGAAATACATTTTGTAGAATTTCGCAATCTGCGGATACGCATCTTTTCTGATGTCTGAAATATTATCTCCATTCTGGAAGTAATTGGCAACGTCGTTAATTCCGTACATGATATTGCTTTCCACGAAAGGCTGCGGCGATTCGTCTGTCAGCTTATTAATCATAGAAAAGGTACTGTCTAAAGTTTTGTAGGAAAATTTCTGCTTCTGATCGAATTTTGCCTTTTCTTCAAGATTCTGTACCGAGATCATGTCTTCGTCTGAAAACGGAGATTCAAAACCTTTTAAAAAGATAATTGCCAGAAAAATAAGCGCTGCAAAAAGCATTAAGATCAAATATAAAAACTGATAATGCCTTTCTTTTTTCGATAGTGTGATTTGTCCCTGCATAATTTTAGTTTTTATCTTCTTCGTCGGCTTCCCGAAAATTTTCTTGTAGGATCTACCCTGAGTTCGTGGTTTACAATTCCTACTTTACCGCGGCATTCGCTGAGATCCCGTAAAGCATTCTGCTCTTTGTAGGAAACGTTCACGATCTGGTTTTTCAGTGCAAGCATCGGCTCAATCTGCTTCATGAGGATGGAATAATGCTTGAAATTGTCGGCACTGTCTTTTCCCATGATGTTTTTGGCATCTCTTACGTTATCCATAATGTAGTTGCGGAGGAAAATATCGTTATCCACTTTATTGATGTCGAGCTGATCCATACGATAGAGGATGCTGTCTACATGAATTCTGAGAAGATCGCTTCTGGTGAGCAGTTCGCGGTAGTCATCCGCCTGTTTTTTGATTCCTTCCCGCTGGATATCATAGCTTTTAAAAAAGAAAAAGACACAGATGAAGGATACACCTGATAAGACAATGAATGATAGAACAAATTTCCAAATGCCTACCCTAACGTCTGCTTTGTTTAGTTTTTTCTCCCTGATCGAAGACATATTTTGTGATTTGGTTTGGTTCTGTGAAATTATAAAAAAATAATTTATGCACAAAATTTAAGTTTTTACATTAAATAATTCTATTTTTCGAATTAAATTAAGATTAATTTTCACTTTCAGCATATTTTCCTAATTTAGTGATCTGAATTTTAATTATCACCACCAAATCGATATTAAAAGTGAGCAAAATATTAACCAATACTGTGCGATTTTCTATTGCCGACAGTGATTTTTATTTTAAGAAAATCATGATCAAGACGCTGACAGAAAATCCGTTCTACATGCTTCTGAACGACTGCAACAACGGGCATGAACTGATCAGCAGGAATTACAGAAGGCAGGAAGATGTATTTATTGTAGAGCTTTTTATGCCTGTTCTCAGCGGGCTGGAAGCGATTAAATACATCCGGAAAAGCGATTCTGAAACCCCGATTATTACGTATTCCGGAACTTATCAGGAAGATATGGCGGAGATTCTTTCTAAAATTCCCAACATTTTTTACTGCCAGAAAAAAAGTACGATTATTAAAGAAATCATCAAAGGAAAAATTACCTCAGACAGTTTCGATTATGAAGCGTACACAAAACAGTGGGAACAACAGCCTTTGGCGGTAATGGATTATATGAACCGCCAGAAAAAAAGTCAGGAAGAACTTTCTCCTACAGAAATCCAACTGATGAAATTCTGCTATGAAGGCTTCAGTAACAAAGAGATAGGAGAAAAACTGAATCTCAGCACGAGAACAATCGACACGTACATTAACCGTCTTACGGAAAAGCTCGGATTAAAGACAAAACTTCACCTCATCCGCTTCTGCGTGGAGAATGGTTACTACAATTCCAGTATGTAATGGTGACTTAATATAATATGCTTACAGAATAAATACTAAGTTCTCAACCTCTTATCAAAAAATATTTTACCACTAATTTGCTAATATTCAATTTTTTTAACTAAATTTGCACACCTAAAATTTAAAATTAAAATAAGGAAATGACAAAGGCAGAATTGGTAAACACCATCTCAAATAAGTTGGGAACCGAAAAGAATGAAACACAGAAAGTTGTAGAGGCATTTATGCAAGAAATCAGGACTTCTATGTATAATGGAGATAACGTTTATCTAAGAGGTTTTGGATCTTTTATCATTAAAACAAGAGCAGCAAAAACAGGAAGAAACATCTCTAAGAACACTGCCATTGAAATCCCTGCTCATAACATTCCTGCTTTCAAACCATCAAAATCTTTTGTGGAGAAAGTAAAAACGAAAGTTACAGTAAAATAAGAAATTAACTGAATATTAACTAGTTACTAAAAAATTATAATTATGCCAAGCGGAAAGAAAAGAAAAAGACACAAGGTTGCAACTCATAAGAGAAAGAAAAGAAGAAGAGCGAACAGACATAAGAAGAAATAATCTCTTTTTCTCGGGATTTACAATATAAAGATATAGTTGGTGATTTTAAATTTTAAAGCCTCACCGACTATATTTTGTTTTGCAACTATAAGATGTCTAAGGAAAAGAACGTTTTATATTTTATCAAAAAAAAATATCATTCATTCAATTGTTATGCTTAACTTAAGGTTAAAATTTATTTGATGAAAAAAACACTCTTTTCCTACAATCTTAACAATTTTATCTTACAACAAAATGAAGAAAGAACTAATAGTTTCGCATGAGGATGATCTTACAAAGATTGCACTGCTGGAAGACGGAAGACTATGTGAACTTCATGAGCAAGAGGACAAAAGCGATTTTATAGTTGGAGATTTGTTTGTTGGGAAAGTAAAAAAACTGGCACCTAACCTTAATGCAGCTTTCGTAAACATAGGATACGAAAAAGATGCCTTTTTGCATTATCAGGATCTGGGACCACAGTACCTTACGTACAGAAAGTTTTTGCGAGATACGATTTCCAAAAAACAGAATACTTCGAGCTTAAAAAATTTCGAGATACAACCCGAAATAGACAAAAACGGAACAGTAGACAAGGTAATCGCCAAAGACGATCTTGTTCTGCTTCAGATTACCAAAGAACCCATTTCCACCAAAGGACCGAGAATTTCCACTCAGGTTTCTTTAACAGGGCGTTTTTTGGTACTTATTCCTTTCGATAACAAAGTTTCAATTTCCAAGAAAGTAAAAAGTTCTGAAGAAAAAGAGAGACTGAGAACCTTAATCGAAAGCATCAAGCCTGAAGGATTCGGGGTTATCATAAGAACCGTTGCCGAAGGCAAAAAAGTTGCAGACCTGCACAATGATATGAATCAGCTGATTCAGAAGTGGGAAACAACCTTCAAAAATATACAGAAAAATAAAGTTCCGTCCAGAGTTTTAAGCGAAGATGATAAAGCTTCAGCTATTTTAAGAGACAACTTCAACCAGGATTTCGTGAGCATTACCTGCGACGACGAACAGATGGTGGAAGAGATGAAAAACTATCTGGAAGTTATCGCTCCGGAAAGGAAAAACATTGTCCATTTTTACGATTCCCATATTCCTCTTCTGGAATATTACAATGTTGAAAAACAGCTCAAACAAAGCTTTGGAAAACACGTCAATATCCCAAGCTCAAAAGGCGCTTATCTGGTGATAGAACACACAGAAGCACTTCACGTAGTTGACGTAAACTCCGGAAACAACATCACAACCGGAACTGCCGTAAATAAAGAACACGCCTTAAAGGTGAATAAAATGGCAGCAACCGAGATCGCAAGACAACTGCGTCTCCGTGATATGGGTGGAATTATTGTGATCGATTTTATCGACATGCCAAACCCCGAACACAGAAGAGATCTGTACGAACATCTGAAGGAAGAGATGAAGCGTGATAAAGCCCGCCATAAAATCCTTCCGCCTAGTAAATTCGGGCTCATTCAGATTACCAGACAAAGAAACCGTCCGGAAAAACAGATCGACACCAAAGAAGAAAACCCGAACAAAGACGGAGAAATCGTAGCTCCGATCGTGATCGTGGAAAGAATGGGAGAAACCCTGAGAACCATTATGCAGAAGGAAAAAGGAAAACTTTATCTGCATGTACATCCGTTTGTGGAAGCTTACCTTACGAAAGGAATTAAGAGCATCCAGATGAAATGGTTTATGAAATACAAAAAGTGGGTAACCGTTATTCCAAGGGATTCTTTTAAATATTTAGAATACAGAATTTACAATTCCAATAAAGAAGAATTGATAGGATATTCTAATTGATACAAAATTTTAAACCTCTGGAAAACCAGAGGTTTTTTTATATATTTGTATCAGATTACACAAAAGAATTTTAAACACAAATGAGAAAACTATTATTTCTTGTGCTGCTTACTGTAGTACATCTTACTTTTGCACAGATTATTTCCAAAGATCTTTCTTTTGGTTCAAACGGAATATCCGATGTTGCCAATTACAGCTATTCATGGACTATGACTCAAGATTCCAATGGCAGTATTTACTCATCTTATTCTGTGCCGAATGGTAACGAAACCTTTGTATATAAGCTTACAAATAATGGAATTCTGGATTCGAATTTTGGAAACAATGGAAAAATTCAGTTATCTTATTACACTTATCAATGTCAATCCAAAATGCAACCTGATGGAAAACTTGTAATTTTTGGTTACGGTAATGTGAGTGGTGGAATTTCCGGTTCTGCCAATGTAGGAATTGTATACAGAATACTTCCAAGCGGACAACTAGATACCACTTTCGGAACTAATGGAGTCTCTATTATATCTAATGATTTTAACAGTGATACCAATGGTCGTTCTTTAGGACTACTCCTACAAAATGGAAAAATACTCGTTTATAATTCTACTGCTATCTACAGGCTTAATGCTAACGGAAGTATGGATACCTCATTCGGAGTTAATGGTTCCGTAGCAATTCAGGGAAACTTTTACTATGGCGCGTTTGTACTACTAGATAATCAATCTAATATTATTTGTCTTACTAAAATCAACTCACCCTACAGTAATAGCATCATTGAAAAATTCAATCCGAATGGACAGCCGCTAATGAACTTTGGAAATAATGGTGTTTTACAGTCTAATTTAGATTTTGCTCCTTTTAGTACAGCAATTATAGACAGCAATAATAAGATTGTTATTTCAAAATCAAATCCTGCCGGTAATGAAGTTTTTAGACTTAACCCTGATGGAACTCTTGATACCACATTTAATTGTGCTTTATCTGCAATACATCCCACTGCTTTAGCAAAAAGCATTATTGAAAAAGATGGACATTATTACATTGGAGGAAACCAATCTTCTCATCCATATATTCCTTACGGATCAGATGAATCTCCTGTTTTTTTCACAGAACTCACTCAAAGCGGTTCAATAGCTTCTGATTTTGGTTATTATGCGGACAGCTCTTTTGCTAGTGTTGAAGAAATAATAGTCAACAACAATAATATTATTTCAAATGTCGGCGGAAGTATTGTAAAATATTTATTTAATACGACTACATTATCAACTCTAAATATTACAAAAGCTGAGAATGATATTTCTTTTGAGAATCCTGTAACACTAAATTTAGTTTATAAATCGAAAGAAAAAATAGGCAAAATAGACATTTATTCTATCGATGGAGAGCTTCTAAAGATCGTTAGAGAAAACAATTCTAATGTTTCCGAGCTTCAAAAGGGTATTTATATTGCAAAAACCACTTTTGAAAATGGAAAAATTTTAACAAAAAAACTTATCAAAAATTAATTTTAACGCATAAAATTTAAAATCTCCGTATTTTTACGGAGATTTTTTATGGTCTGATTTTCATAATTTTACACGCTTATTATAAAAACTAATACCTAATGAGAAGCATTTTCTCTTTACTCTTACTACAGTGTTCATTTTTTGCCTTTGGGCAGAAGGAAGATTCTGTTGCATATGAAATAATAAGGCAAACTGAAGATGACTTTATAGAAAATATAGAGAGTGGGAAACAGGATTCAGCTAATGAAAAATTTAAACATTTATTTGAGCAATATGATACGTTTCTATTAAAATTTCCTGTATCAGACTACACATTTAGTATTTTGGGAGGTAAAGCTTCTGCTCAATATACATTGAAAAATTACGATCAGGCAAAAAAATCTTATGTGGAACTTTTAAATTATTTTGAACAAAACAAAAACTTAAAAGATCCTTTTTTAAGAATACCCTACAGTGAAGATCGTCAGTTTTTGTATGAACTCTACAAAAAGCTCGCTCATCTTGAGATGATTCAAAAAAATTACAGGGAAGCCATACAATATCTTAATTTAGCCCAAAATAACCCGGTAAGAATATCTTGCGGAAATGGGCTATTTTCAGAAATCGCTTATATTGCATATCTCTATTCTGAATGCTATTCAAATCTTCACGATGATGAAAAAATCTGTGACATCCTGATTCCGGTAGCTGCTATTCCAATGGTACATGAAAATTCTCCTACTGTTACAAAACTGTATGAAATTCTTTCCAAAAAATATACAAAAGATGAGCTTAGAAAATTTTTTAAAAAATCTTTTAAAACGCTTTACTCCAAGCAAGGCGTTATAAATACTATAGAAAATACTATATATTACGTCAAATTCATGGATAGAGATGTAATTTTATACGATATAAATTTTAAAAATTTATCTAAAAGTGAAACAAGGAAAAAACTTAATAAAATTTTACATTTTTCAAAGTTTTACGCACTATTATCAAAATGAAAAATCACCAATACAAAATAACCGTTCGCTGAACCGGAAATAAAGGAAAAGGAACCAGTTCTTACAGAGAATATGAAAGAAGTCATGAAATTTCCGGAGAAAATAAAATGATAATCGAAGCTTCATCCGATCCGGCATTTCGTGGTGACAAGACAAAATATAATCCCGAAGAAATGCTTCTCTCCTCAATTTCCTCATGCCATATGCTTTGGTATCTTCACTTTTGTTCGGAAGCGGGAGTTGTAGTGACGGATTATAACGATTTTCCTACAGGTATAATGACAGAACTGGCAAACGGAAGCGGACATTTTACGGAAATAATTCTTCATCCTGAAGTTACGGTTTCGGAAGAGTCTATGATTGAAAAAGCAACAGAACTTCATCAAAAAGCAAATGAATTCTGCTTCATCGCCAATTCTGTAAATTTTCCGATAAAACATATCCCAAAAGTGTTAGTTAAATAATTTTTCAAATTAAAACAGACCCTTGAGAAGCATGATAAATAAAGGCATTTATAATCAATAACTCTAAAAATAGCCCTTAAAAATCAAACCAAAGGGAATTATTTATCAAATAATCATAAATAACTGTATTATTTTAACAATTTAATCGATTTAATTAGATATTTTTTGATTATATTTATATAAATATTAAGTTTTTTTCTTATTTTTATATAAACTAAAACTAATCATGATGAGACCAAGATTAACCATCTTCGACGAGCCTCTGTTGTATACGGAAGGGCTCTCAAAACTTCTCGAACAAAGTGGAATTTTCACAACAATTGATATTTGCAACTGCCCGGAAGCATTAAAAATACTTTTGAAGGACGATCCGCCGGAATTTCTCATGATCAGTGCCAATATGCTGATTTTTACGGAACTGTATAAATCTGTGGAAAATATTACCACCGAAAATAAAGCGATTAAGATTATTATTATAGGAAACGATTATGACGTGATCGATATCCGAAAATTATTCAACAAAGGCATCAAAAGCTATCTGGATAAAAACAGCAGCTACGATGAATTTATAAAATCTATAGAAGCACTTCTGTCCAATGAAATCTACGTCTGCAATCATGCAAAAGACAGAATGATTAACTTCATCAGCAATGAGCAGGACACGGGCAAAAACCAAATAAAAGATCCGTTAACGAGGCGCGAAATGGAAATCCTGAAGCTTATCTGCGACGGACTCAGCAGCAAAGACATCTCTGAAAAACTTTTCATAAGTATAAACACGGTAGAAACACACAGAAAAAGAATTCTTCTTAAACTGAATGTAAAAAATTCGGTAGGAGTTGTAAAATATGCATTGGAAAATCATATTATAGATTAAACAGCAGCTCCAATTTTTCATTAAAAAAAATTCCAAACTTACGGGTTTGGAATTTCCTTTTAAGAACCATGAAAAAATCAAAAAAATGTTATCTCTTAAAAAAAGTGAACAGCCAATTTTGCGACACAGACAAATGGTAATTAAGGACTGACAGCTAACCATTCTGTACCTGTGAATTCATTGGCTATTCACAAAAAGTAACCTCATCAATATCATTCATAATCCGGCATTTCCGCGTTACTGAAAAGAACAGCTCTAGTGAGATCCGTCATCGAGCTGTTCAGATCAATAACCATAACATTCCGTTGGGAGATGTTATCATTAGAAGTATTCATGAAAATTACCTGAGCATTGTTCGGCGAAAATCTGGGATCAAGGTCATTAGTTCCCATCATCTTATCGCTTTCTGCCGAAATATCGTGGTTTGTGTTTGTTGTGAGATTATAGACAAAAACATGGGAATCCAATTGTCTGTAATTTCCGGAAGTATCCTGATATCCTGAAATATCCCGAGAGTAAAGCAGCATTTGCCCATCTACAGAAAAATTCAGTCCGCCACTGGCTCCGGAAATTCCTGTGAGAACGGTTTTAAGAACATTTCCCAGCATATCAATCACATAAATTTTTGAATTGTAACCGCTGTAATCATTTGTTTTTAAAGCAATTTTAGATCCGTCGTAGCTCCAGTCGCATTCGGAAATCATGCTGCCATCGGGTGTGGTGTACACGAGACTGAGACCACTTCCGTCTTTATTAATCCTGTATAATTTATTAAAATTTGGATATAAAAGTTCCTGCCCGTTTGTACTCCAGGAAAAATCCAGCTCATCATTCCTGAAACCTGCAACCGGAACCGTAGTCACTTTAAAAAGATTGGAACCGTCGGGATTTGCAGTGTAAATATGATTACTGCCGCCTTCTGTTCTTAAAAAAGCAACCAGCCCAGAATTATTGTTTTTTCTAGGACGCCAACTGTTGAAAGAAGAACTGGTAAACTGAAAATTCGTTCCTGAGACATCACTGGAAACGATCACAAGATTCCCGTTGAGTTTTTTAACATAATGATATCTGTTCGTCGGAACTGTACTGGTGGTAAATTTTCCGATGGCACTCATCACCGGAGGATGGATTCCGTCTGAAACAGAAACCTGCCAGAAATAGCTTACTCCGTAATTAAGATTGGAAAGCGTGTAATGTTTTACCGTTAAATCATTTACCTGAACAACATTTGTATTGATATTATTTTTAATTGTTAAACTGTATTTAAGTTCATCTTTGGTATCCGGATCGCTTGCGTTCCATGTAAGTTCTACACTTAAAGGCTGGCTTACCGCATTATCAACAGGACTGAGTAATACCGGAGCTGTGGGAGGAGAATTTAAAGATTTGTCGTCATCCATTTCAAAAACCACACTTACCGCCTGATCATTGGTCTGGATATTAACTGCCTGATAATTGGTAACGTAGCCGGTAAGCTCTGCTTTTACAGAATAATTTCCGATAGGCATTCCTGTAATTTCAAAAGATCCGTCTGCTCCGGAAAATACAGTCTGTGTACTGGGAGAAGTAAAAATTTTCACATTGGCAATCGGGGCATTGGTTCCCCTTTTTACTACTTTTCCTTTCAGCGTTCCTGTCTGTGCCTGATCTACAAGCTCTTCATTGCAGGAAAAAAGAAGTAAGGAAAGAAGAAAGATGCTGAATATTTTAAATATTGTTTTCATAGTTCAGGGTTTATTGGTTACCGATATAAAAATTAAGTCCCAGCGAAAATCTCAGCGCCTGATCTTTTCTTTGGCCGTTAATAAGACCTTCCCATTTGTCTTTGAAACCCAGATCGTACTGAGAAGATGCTCTTAAGCCTACATTTTTAGCAAAAATATACTCGAAGCCGCCGCCAAACTGTGCTTTGTACTGAGGTTTGATCTCAGAATACATCACTCCTGCCCCACCGTAAATGTAGGGTGTGAATTTATATTTCGGGAAAAGCAGATATTCGATGTTAATTTCGGGAACAATGAAAGTTCTTTTTACGATGTTTTCATTTTCTAATGTAAATACGTTTGAATTGAATTCAAGATTGAAATTCGGATTCATGAAATATTTAAAGCCCAGTTTTCCGCCAATATTCATTTTGGGATTTACGTAATCGTCTTTAATTTTTTGTGCTTCAACATTTCCGAAAACGGCAAAATTCTTTCGGTAATTGCCCTGAAATTTATTTCCAATTACTCTGTTTACATTCTTTTGTTCTTCTCTATCGTATTCATCAACAATCGCCTGATAATTATCGATATTATCTACCGATTTCCCCCATATTTTATCTTTAATTCCTTCCACAATTAATCCTTTTACGGCTTTTTCAATCGCTTCTGTAACGGCAAGCTGAACAGGCTCGTTCTGAGTAAGCCCCACTTCAGCTTCCAGCAATCTTTCGGTATCGATATATCTGAAAAAACTTCCGTTAACGCTCGTGGAAAGAATGGTTTTTGAAGTATAGACGGTTTTAAGAATTTCGCCATTTAATGTGGAAACAGCACGAAGATAAATGGTAATCCTGTCCTGTCTGTACTGTGTAGAAGCTCCGATTCCGAAGTATCGTGCACCCAATCCGCCCGTCATAATATTGCTGTCATAGGAAATAACGCCGCCTTCGAGTAAAATTCCGGCGTATAAGAGCGGAGGTAATGCCTGACTGTTTTTATCGGCATCTTTAAGGTATTCCTGCCTTGTGGAACGGATGATCTGCCTTTCGTTTAAAAGATTGGCAATATTTTCTCTTTCAATCGGGATAAACCATTTGCTGTCTTCTAATGCTTTAATTAAAATGGTTGTGGTTCCCTGCGGAACGGCTGTACTCCAGTTATTTCCGTTTTCTGCAGGTTTGTACTGCCCTGTCTGATCCCGGAATTTGTATACTCCGATCACGATTTTTTCCTTGGGCAAGGGTAAATTTTTAAGTTCTGTGGTATACGATGTGTTTTCGCCAAGCGTAGACTTTTCCGGACTGGAGGGCAATCCGAGCAAAGAGCTGCATGCCTGCAGAATGCACAGCATCGTTACCCAGAAAAAAATTCTGGTGTAGGTTGTGGATCTCATGGTCAAAAAAATTAGTAATTGGTAATCTTCTTTATTTTGGTATAACAATCTCGGACTGATCGCCTGTTTTGGTATCCAAAATATTAATCAGCAGTCCCTGAGCGGTAGCGGTAATCTGTAAATACATAGAGCCGAACAGGTAATTTCCCGGCTGAATAGTTTCTTCTCCGAACTGGTCTGCAAATAATTTTCTGGACAGTTCACTCAAAACCTGACGGTTAAGGCTCTGGCTGAAGCTGTCGAGAGAATTAAAATTATCAAGTAAGCTGTTGCTTTTTTTATCATCAAACTGATTTTGAGCGTTTGCTGAGCTCAAAAGCCACTGATAATTAAACGTATCTCCTCCAAAAGCGGGATTAATAGGCTTGTAAACGAGCTGTTGTGCTTTTCCTGAGAAAATTCCCGCAAAAATGCTCAGTAGAATAATAAGAGTTTTCATGACTGATGTTATTAATAGATGAATTCATTCTTTATCAGATTTTTTTTAGCATTAAATTCTTTTATATACTTTAAGGCAGCAACCAATTGCTCTTTCAGGTAATCTTCGCCCGGATTGGTTATAAAACTGTATATAATTTTGTCTTCAATTTCAATATTGATCTGTCCGTTGGTTCCGCGAACAGGAAGTTCTGAGATTTTTACAGCGGCATTCAGTTTATCTTTAATCTGGCTGTAAGTCATGTAAAACATATCATAGAAGTCCTTCCCTACTTTACTTTTGGTTTCATCAATGGTTAAACCTTTTAACTCAAAAAAAACATCTTCTTCTATTCCGGCTATTTTTTTTCTGAATAAATCTCCATTAAGTTCGAGGCTGTCTTTCGCAATAAGTTTCTGTGTTTCTTCATCTTTTACATAAAGAAAAGCTTTTAAAGCATCTTTTTTCTCAAGGTTTACATTTATTTCAGACAAAACCTTTACTTCATTAGGATTGATAGAAAATTTACCGTTTTGCTTGTTGTTAGACAGATTTCCTCCGTTTCCCTTTTTTATTGAAATGAGAAGATAATTGAGTTCTGCATAGATTGGAGTATTATTGGCAACCACTGCTTTGAGTTGAATCTGATCTTCCACAATTCTGCTTTCTATCTTTGCAGTGACTTTTTTATCCTCCTGCCCGAAAGTGGTGTGTGACAGAAGGATAAGAAAAGTACACAAAATAAGGGGAAACCTGTTTTTCATCATCCTATTTTTAATAATTCCTCATGAAGATGGTTTTGTTATCTCCTTTTACGTGGATCTGTAAATTTTCGGATATCCTGTTGCTTCCTGTGATATCAATAATATTGTTATTACCTTGAGTTGTAACTGCAGTTTTTGTTTCTGCTTCCGAAAATGAATTCACAAAGTAAAGCGCATTATAGTCTCCCGACTGTATCACCGCAATATCTGTTTTGGCATTGATGGAAAGCTCTGCATGATTACCATTACCCATCTGAATAATATCCGAGGAAGCCACAAGATCCTGATTCTGTACAGCGATAATGCTGAAAACATTATTGCTGTTAATCCTGTCCCAATCTATCTGTTGAGATTTTACAGATATGAAGAAGAACATTGTAAAGAAAACCCATTTTAGAGTAAACATGATTATTAATTTTGATAAAGTTAGTCTAATATAACTTGCTATAAAACACGTATAATTGGTAATCCGTCAAAATCACTGCTTACAGTTACGTATAAACACGGATTATAAACAACGGCTAAAAAATAAAAAAGGAGAGACTGTCGTCTCTCCCAAACTTCAGATTACAGAAGTACTAATTTGATTGATTAACCATTAAAGAATTATTGTTTCCTATTTGATTTCCTATGTGAATGTGTGCGTCTCCGCTTTGGCTTACCGCCGCCAGATTTCCGTCACCCGTCTGTGTATTCATAGCACTGTTTCCATCACCGATCTGCAGTTGAACCAGCAGGTTGTCGTCTCCTGTCTGGCTTCCCATTGCCATATTATCGTCTCCCACCTGGAAGGCTGCAGCAATGTTGTTATCGCCTGTCTGAATATTTGTCGCACCGTTATCATTACCCTGCTGATATTGCAACAAAGTGTTCTCATCACCTACTTGAGTGGAAGAGGCTTCGTTTCTCTGTCCTAACTGGATCTGGGTAGCAGCATTGCTATTCCCCCACTGGAAAGAGGAAGCATCATTCCTTTCTCCGTCCTGATACTGAACAGCAGTATTCATATTTCCCCACTGTGTAGAAGATGTTTCGTTTCTTGTTCCGAGCTGTGTCTGCTGTGTAGAATTCAGCATACCTATCTGCCAAGTTGTAGCTTCGTTACGATTTCCGGTCTGGCTTGTAAGATTTGAATTTCCGACACCGGTTTGTTCTACGTCTACAGCATTTCGGTTTCCTAAGCTTTCTGCCTCATTGGTGTTTAAAATTCCCACCTGATCAATATCCGCAGTGTTTCTGTTACCATCCTGATTCAATTGATTTACGTTCATCAGACCTGTCTGGTCTACTGTAGCAACGTTCATGTTTCCGTTTTGAGTACTCATATCCATATTTGCCTGTGCAAATGTGAATCCCATGGCCATTAATGTAAATACGCCTGTAACTAAGTTTTTCATATTATAAAAATTAATTGGTTAATAGTAAGACAAAGGTAGACTCTACAGCAACTCCGCGAACCACAATAAAATGGTAAATTTTAAAAATCACTGATTACAGTACGGTTTTATCACCGTTTGCTGTTTTTATTGCATCACGGGTTATGATTAGGGGAAAATACGGGTTGGCTAAATAATAGAGGTTTTATCGTTATTTATTTCTAATATTTTTGGAGAACGAATTTATAAGAACTTTGTTAGAATTCGATTAAATTCAAATGATTCTTAATTTGGATGTTGTATTCTTAGACTATAAAACCAATATTCTGTAAAGATTTATGACATTTCTTTTTTAATATTTCGCAGGAAGATCTTGCTAAAGGATTGAAGTTTCCAGAACCATCATAGAGAACTACGAACGCAATGCAAATACTCCTTCTATTGAAGTGCTGATGAAAATGGCAAGAACCTTTAATGTAACGGTAGATTATTTAATTGGGGAAGGCGAGATTTCTTCTTATGATAAAGAAGTAATGAAGCGCATTGAAGATATCGACAAGCTTGATCCTGAAACTAAAGAACATCTGTTCTTTCTCGTAGATAACATTATCCAAAATTTTAAAACGAAACAGGCGTTCACTAAATAACAAAACCCACCGCAATGCGGGAGGTCACTGAAAAACCTTTCATTTTACGACAGCCTATTTATTTAGGATGAAAAATAAGAGCTTATTACAAGATTTA
>NZ_JACLCT010000034.1:0-46006 GCF_014218915.1 Chryseobacterium sp. C2(2020) | reverse complement strand
TTATTTTTGAAAAAAGGCTCAGATTATAAAATCCAAGCCTAACTTTTCTACTTACACACTTTACGGGATAGTGTCATCAAAATGTAGCTTAACTTATACTGGAATTTTTATTTGCATATCCACAGTCTGTAAATTAGAATAATATTCTAAAAATCGTTCTTTATCCTTAAGCTCATCATCTGAAATTATCTCTTTCTTTAGGTCTTGTCTTAAAGATTCAATTATAATATTAAGATGTGCAATCTGTCTTTCATGTATTAAATTTTTTTCATGATTTACTGGTATATGCTTAATTAGTCCACCTTTTATTGATAAGTTATAAAATGCTATATAAATTAATTCTATTAAACTACTTTTTCCACTTCCGTTTTTACCTACGACTGCTGAAATATTTATCTTTTCTCCATAAAGATTTTTTGGTAGTATTGGTGTAAAATTAATTTTATTTACATCTAAAATATTTTCTCTATCAATAATAAAATTATAATCATCAATTCTTTTTGATTCATTGTAAAATTCATATTCCTTATATAATTTGTATATTCTTCCTTCTTCTAAATTTTTAAGAAAATCTTCATGACAATCCTTCAATGGTCTAATTGCTAAAAGTTTAAAGCTCATGTTTATTCGTTTTCCCCAAAAGTAAATAAAAAAACCACAATTTTCATTGCGGTTTTCCATAAGATATTTATATAATTTTACTCTAACTCCCTCTTCAAAAACTTCCCCGTCAAACTTTTCTTCGACTTCACAATTTCCTCGGGCGTTCCCTGAGCAACGATCTGTCCGCCGTGTTTTCCGCCTTCCGGACCAACATCGATGATATGATCGGCTAACTTGATCACATCCATGTTATGCTCGATGATAATGAAAGAATTTCCCAATTCTATCAACTGGTTAATCGCATCCATCAGAATTTTTACATCTTCAAAATGAAGCCCTGTTGTGGGTTCGTCGAGAATGTATAAGGTGTTTCCGGTTTGTCTTTTTGCCAGTTCTGTGGCTAACTTAATACGCTGCGCTTCTCCTCCCGAAAGTGTGGTCGATTGCTGTCCCAACGTAATATAACCCAAACCGACGTCCTGCAACGTTTTCACCTTCGCAAAAATCTTCGGAATCGGCTGGAAAAATTCCACTGCTTCATCAATCGTCATATCCAACACATCGGAAATCGATTTTCCTTTGTAACGCACTTCAAGAGTTTCCCTGTTGAAACGTTTCCCGTTGCAGGTTTCACAGTGAACGTACACATCGGGTAAAAAGTTCATTTCAATCACTTTCAAACCGCCTCCTTGACAAGTTTCGCATCTTCCGCCTTTTACATTGAAAGAGAATCTTCCCGGTTTATAACCACGGATTTTACTTTCCGGCAATTCCGCAAACAGATTTCGGATGTCGGTAAACATTCCGGTGTAGGTTGCAGGATTCGAGCGCGGCGTTCTTCCGATCGGAGTCTGGTCTACATCTACGATTTTATCAATATGTTCAAGACCTTCGATTTTTTTGTATGGCAAAGGTTCCTGAACCGCCCTGTAAAAATGTTTATTTAAAATTGGATACAATGTTCCGTTGATAAGCGACGATTTTCCGCTTCCCGAAATCCCCGAAACCACGACCAGTTTTCCCAGAGGAATATCCAGTGTCACGTTTTTCAGGTTATTTCCGCTTGCTCCTTTTAAAACGATATTTTTTCCGTTTCCTTTACGTCTTTCCGCAGGAACTTCGATCTTTCTTCTTCCGTTAATATACTGTGCCGTAATCGTATCTGCTTTTACCAGATCCTTCGGTTTTCCCTGCCACAGAATTTCTCCGCCAAATTTTCCGGCTCTCGGACCGATATCCAAAACCTCATCGGCTTCCAGAATCATATCTTTATCATGCTCTACCACCAAAACAGAATTTCCGATATCCCGAAGATTCTTTAAAGAATTAATCAATCTTTCATTGTCTCTCTGGTGCAAACCAATGGAAGGCTCATCTAAAATATAGAGAACATTCACCAATTGAGAACCGATTTGCGTAGCCAGACGAATTCTCTGAGATTCTCCACCCGAAAGCGTTTTTGAACTTCTGCTCAGGCTTAAATAATCTAAACCAACGTCTAATAAGAATTGCAGCCTTGTTTCAATTTCCTTTAAAATTTCATGCGCAATGATGGCATTTTTCTCAGAAAATTTATCCTTAACATCAGCAAGCCAGTCCTTTAAATCAATTAAACTTAAAGCATTAACTTCCGCAATATTCTTTCCGTCGATTTTAAAGCTTAAACTCGAAGGCTGAAGACGGGTTCCTTTACATTCCGGACAGGTTTCTTCCGTGGTGAAATGTCTTTCCAGCAGAATCGCTTCATAAGATTCCCTTTCTTCGATAATTTCTTCCATAAAAGGAATCAGACCATCAAAGCTGATCTTGATTTTCTTGGTAATTCCGGCGTATTTTAAATCTTTGTTGAATTCTTTATGACAGCCGTTATAAATATAGTCTAACGCTTCTTCCGGAATATCCTGAATCGGAGTTGCCATTCCCAATCCGAAAATTTCTAAGATATTTTTGATCTGAGAAAGCACCCATTTATTAGACTTTAAATCTTCCAAGGGCAGTAAACCTCCCTGATTGATGGATAACTTCGGATTTTCAACAAAATAATCGGTATTGATTTTCTTGATGGTTCCCAAACCTTTACAGCTCGGGCAGCTTCCTTTCGGAGAGTTGAAAGAAAACGTATTCGGTTCCGGCAGAGCCAGTGAATGACCGGTTTCGGCATCCATTAAATTTTTAGAAAAATATTCGATGTCCTTCGTTCCCAGTTTCTGAATTCCGATCAGTCCCTCTCCCATTTCCATCGCCGTACGAAGAGATTTTTCCATTCTCGCTTCGGAAGCAGATTCCCCGATAATCCAGCGGTCAATGACGATGTCGATATCGTGGGTTTTATAACGGTCGAGTTTCAGATCATATTCAATATCCTGCAGTTCGCCGTCTATTCTTGCCTGTCCGTATCCTTTTTTTGCCATCTGCACAAAAAGTTCGTGATAATGTCCCTTTCTGGATCTTACTACAGGCGCCATCAACATGATTTTTTCGCCTTTATAATTTTCTTTGATGGTTTCTAAGATTTGTTCTTCCGTATAGCTTACCAGTTTTTTTCCTGTCGTTTGAGAATAGGCATCGGAAACTCTGGCAAATAAAAGACGAAGGAAATCGTACAGTTCCGTTACGGTTCCTACCGTAGAACGCGGATTTTTGTTGGTGGTTTTCTGTTCGATGGCAATTACAGGAGACAATCCTTCTATTTTATCGACATCGGGACGCTCCAGACCTCCCAAAAACTGTCTTGCGTACGCAGAAAACGTTTCGATATAACGGCGCTGCCCTTCCGCAAAAATCGTATCAAAAGCCAATGACGATTTTCCGCTTCCCGAAAGTCCCGTAATCACGACCAGTTCGTTGCGTGGAATTTTTACATTGATGTTTTTAAGATTATGTTCGCGTGCGCCGTAAACTTCTATATATTCTGTTGATTTACTCATAATTTGGGGTGATTTTACCTGAAAATCACGATGTGCAAAATTACGGAAATTTTGGCAATTTTCAGTGTTAAAAAGTGTTAGTTTATCCTTACAAAAATGATGCGAAATTATTCGGAGGCCATTTGTTTTTTTAATGGTCTTAGAAAATTATTATGACAACTGTACCACAAAAAATTTACTCTTCATGAATCTTTGATTACTTATTGTAATTTTCACAGTGAAAGATCAGTCTTTTTAAAGCAAAACTTGTTTAAATTAATTTCAGAATTAACCGCAAAAGGGACAAAAGATCATGTTAAAGCGAATTTCTGTAATAATCAAAGCGCTCAAAAGAATAAAAATCAAGGATTTTTAAAAACTATGGTGAGCTTTCTCATTGATAATGATCAACTTTAAATAAAAAATTTAGTAGATGTTTTGTGGCTTTTGCGGTTAAATAAAAGTTTAAACAGACTTGCAGTTTCTGTATTTGAAATTCAAGCAGATTCTTCAGAATTTTAATTACTTTTACACCGGATAAAGCATTATTATGAACCGACTGCGAGAACATATCGAAGCCATCACGCCACTCACAGACGAAGAGTTTGAATACGTTAAAACTTTTTTCACTTTGAGAAAAGTCCGTAAAAACCAGTTCCTGATCCACGACGGAGACGAAGTTAAATATGAATTTCTTGTTCTTGACGGAATTTATAAAGTCTATTATATTGATGAAAACGGCAAAGAACATATTCTTCAGTTTGCCAAAAAAAACTGGTGGATGTCCGATTATATCGGATTTTTTAAACAGCAAAATTCCAAAATGTTTATCGAATGCCTGAAAGAAGGTGAAGTGGTAAGTCTTACCCTTGAAGGAAGAAATAAACTCGCAGCAGATCTTCACAAGATGGATCATTTCTTCAGGATTAAATTAACGAACGGTTATATTGCGCTTCAACAGAGAATTATGATGCTTTTGTCGGGAACACCGCAACAGCGTTACGAAGAATTTGTAAGATTATATCCTGATCTGATTTCGGAAGTTCCTAAAAAATATGTCGCAGAATATCTCGGCGTAAGCAGGGAAACTTTAAGCAGACTGTATTCTAATACCAATAAGTAGTTTTTAAATTTTTTATTCAGAAAATCTTAATGAAATGCATTTCCAGCATTTTTGTCATCCTGAAAGGATCTTAGCAATAAAGATAATAAGAGACTCTTCGACAGGCTCAGAGTGACACCGCGAATACGAAATAAAAGACAAATTAAGAATCTTTTTAAACACTAATGTCACTAATTTTTTACACAAAAAACACAATAAATTAAAGACTAGATTAAAAACAGACTTTATGCATATTGTTTCAGATATTGAAAAGAATAACTTCCGCCATAGCCCCGATTGTAGAGAAAATCCCGCAATGGAGCGGCGGAGCGAAGCGGAGCGGAGCCGCGTAATGAGGAATTGTAACGGAAAGCGGGAAACAGCTACCAATAAAACATAAAACCAATAGAATAAAATGCAGAAGTGTGATTTGGATCACACTTTTTTTGTGACTTCAGTCCTTCGAAGGAAGCATTGGATCGGCATACATTTGCTGTAGAAATTCAATCAATTTCAAAAAGATCAAACAAAATATTTTTAATAAACAAAATTGAATGTCATGAATCCAAAAGTATTAATCGTTGTATCCAACGCGAATTCTATCGGTCCGAACAATAAAAGAACAGGAACTTTCCTGCCTGAAGTAGCGCATCCTTATGCAGAATTTGAAAATGCAGGTTACCAGATCGATTTTGCGAGTTTAACCGGTGAGTCTCCGTTTCTGGACGGATTAAATTTAGCAGATGATCCGGAGAACCTAAAATTTTTAACGGGAAAAGGCTGGGAAGATATGCACAGTGCAAAAAAACTGTCTGAGGTAAACACTTCCGGTTACGATGCCGTGTTTGTTCCGGGAGGTCTGGCTCCGATGGTGGATATGGCGGAAGCGCCGGAACTTAAAAAAGTACTTGCCGATTTTTATGAAAGCAACCGTGTCGTAGCAGCGGTTTGTCATGGTCCCGTTTCGCTTCTGAATGTAAAATTAAGCGATGGAAGTTATCTGGTGAATGGTAAGAATATTGCTGCATTTACCACTGCGGAAGAAGAGAATTATGCAAAAGCGGATGTTGCTTTTGATCTTCAGACTGCCTTAACGGAGCAGGGTGCGATTTTCCATGCAGCAGAACCATGGTCTGCAAACAGTATTGCAGACGGAAATATCGTGACCGGACAAAATCCTGCTTCTGCAAAAGGTGTAGGAGAAAAAATAGTGGCTCTTTTGGAAGCGAAAAAAGCTTAATTTAGCTTTAAATTTAATAAAAAATGGATCAGAAAGCAGTATATATCTGTGCCAAATGGCAGGTAAAAGAAGGAAAACTGGATGTTGTTTTGGATTTGGTACAACAGGCAGCAGAAAAAAGTTCGCAGGAAGAAGGAAATCTTTTCTATAAAGTACATCAAAGCAGATCAGACGATCATACTTTGGTATTGTTTGAAGGGTATAAAAATGCCGATGCGGTGGAATTCCATAAAAATTCTGAACATTACCAGAAAGTTGTGGCCGAACAGATTGTTCCTTTACTGGAAAAAAGAGAGGTGGTTCTTATGGATCAGTTATTTTAAACAGTAGTTTTTTTAATGAGTTTCGGGCAAACCTTTGGTTTGCCCGAAACTTTTATTATTTAGCTAAAGATCCTTCGACAAGCTCAGGATGACAGGATTCTAATACTAACTGCTTTTATATTCCTTCAAATAAATATGCTGAAGATTTCGCCAAGTCATCCTAAGATCGTCTGAGAATTCATCCATTTTTATTGAGAATATCCTAAACAATCACTAAAAATCCGAATCTTCATTCGTTACTTTTACCAGATATTCAATTCCGTCGATGGCTTTGGAAATAATCTGGTTTCTTAAAACATTCGCCATATTTTCCCAATAAGCTCTTCCGTAGAAAGAATAATTCTGCGGAATGATTTCTACCTCAACCGTTCGGATGAAACCTTCTTTCGGTTTATTGCTGATCATGGTTCCGCGGGTTACCTTTACCTCTTTCAGCTCGTCTTTAAGAACCATTCGGCAATAGTTTTTCACATCTTCCAGAGAAATGATCTTGTCTCTGGTGGTTAAAGCATATTTATAAGCCTGAATACTGTCGGTTCCCTTCTGCTCTTCCGCTCCGCCGATCGTTTCCGTTAAAAGAACCAGCGTCTGTGATTTCAACTGATTGGAAAGTTCCGTTCCGGGACGCATATGATTGGCTAAAGTAGAATGCGTGATCCAGAATGAAGCATAGGTGTGATCTGTTTTATCAACAGGCTCCATAATCACATAGTTCAGCTCCTGTTTAATGCTCCGCTTGGCATTGTTTACTTTCTGAACCATGGATTTCATTTTGTCGGACATTTCACTGAGAACGCCTTTCACGTTATCCCGGTTCAGTAAAGAAAAGGCTGCAATTTCGTCCCGCGTCAGTTCCAGAACATTGGCAATCATATCAACGGCATTTCTGTTCGTAAAACGCTCCATTCCGCCCTTTCTTACCGTGTATAATCCTTTTCGGAGATCGTCATTCGGGGTGAAAGGAATTTCGGTATATTTTCTTCCGTCACCGTCCTGAACCTCATCTACATACAGAAAATGTTCGCCTTCATCCGTTACGAGAGGAATATTGTTTCCCATGATGTCTAAGCTGTATTCCGTTTTTTTCCAGCCGCGGTTGTAGATCGGGAAAGCATTCAAAACAAAAGAAAAATTATCCAGAATTTCAGCGGAAAATTGCGGCGGAAACTCGAAAGTAAGCCACAGATACCGTTTTCCGTCGATGTATTTTGTAATTTCTTCTTTATAATCTACATAGCTGAGATTTTCGGGAAGCTGTCCCGGTTCTGAAAATAATGAGGTTGAAAGTCCGGAAATCTCAATGAATTTATGATGATACACACTTTTAATATCTTCAATAATTTTATTCTGAATAGACTGTTCGCGGAACATCTGTTCATATCCTTCTGCCTGATTGTTTTTATAATAGGTTAAACCTTCTTTTACAAATAACGGATTTCCGTTGGACGAAACCGTAA
This sequence comes from Chryseobacterium sp. C2(2020), assembly GCF_014218915.1. Lineage (NCBI taxonomy): Bacteria > Pseudomonadati > Bacteroidota > Flavobacteriia > Flavobacteriales > Weeksellaceae > Chryseobacterium > Chryseobacterium sp. C2(2020). The sequence continues at coordinate 38,375 of NZ_JACLCT010000034.1, read as the reverse complement.
TGTAGGGCAATAGTTTATAGGTAAAATCAAGATGTTCGAAAGCAGGATTTGAGCAGTAAATGCTTACATTTTTAGGAAAAGTTTCGTTTGAATATTTTGAAACATCAATTCCGATCGTCACTTTACGGTAATCTTCCGGTCTTCCCTGAAATCTTGCAATAGGAATTTTATTCAGCCGGTCATCGATTCCGTAGCAGGTATTTCCTACAAACATGATGGCGGTCTGTATTTTGTTGATTCTTATATTTCCAATTGGCGTAAAAGGAATATTAATCTGCTTATCCGATTCTGATTTTATGGTGGAAGTCATCTGTTTTTTAAAGAAAAACTCGGTATGCTCCAATAAAATTTCCGACGGTTCATAAGGTTGCGTAAACGCAATCGCATGAGACGGAATCGGATGTGTATAAATGGAAGGCGTTAATAATTTTGCCAGTTTTTCTAAAATTCTGGCGTTAACGGTCTGTATTTCGTTGTTCGCTTTGAATACTTCCGTGCTGAATGCGTCAATTAATAATTTAACGAACGGATCAAGAGACTGAGGACTTTTCAGACCCCATACTTTTGTGGCATTCTGAAGCATCCTCGCTTTTACGGATTCTTTGGAATAAATATTCTGTTCTAAATTCATAGGATTTGGTGTGGTTATAGAATTTAATCAATCGACATCGGACTCAGGAAAAGCTCTGTAGAAAAGCTGAAACGTTCTCCGGAATGCTCCATTTTGGCATTGATGGCGATTTTTACCTTTTTTTTGATTTCGGTATGTTCTTTTGTGTCGTAGCTGTGTTCTACGATCTGGATGTGTGCACCAATTTGCGGCTGAACAATTCTGGGTTCGTATTCCTGAATCTGTCTTTTGAGGCTTTTAATGAAAACGGCTTCCCAGACTGCGCTTGTAATGCCGTTATCGAATTCAAGGTTCCAGACATCGTTTCCGTAATTTTCGTCGTATCGGTTTTCGCCTTTTTTGGTGGTGATGAGCAGCATAATATTGTGTGCGATGCTTTCTCCCATGTCGCAGGTTTCTATGCTTCCTCCTTCCGTCATTAAAGTCGACGGAACAAAAGGCATTCTGTAATTTGGTGTGTCCATGATTTCTCCTTCTTAATTTTTTACTTCATAGAACTTAATTCTTTGAAAGATACTACCAAATTAATCATTTTTAAGGAAAAAAATGAGATAATACTATTGATTGTTGTTTAAATTCTTCTTTTTTAAATAGGCTTGGGCTTGAAATTACATGAATTAATAAAAGATCAAACAGATTTTTGATTTTAAACCACCCCGTCAAAAATTTCGTTGAAATTTTTGCCACCCCTCCGAAGAGGGGAATTTTTAGAGCCTTAAAATTTAATGATCAGTTGTCTACAATATCATGTACGATGGCTTCCAATAAATTGAGGAAGACTTCCGCAGAACTCCGGAGATTTAAAACAGAGTTGTTTGTAACCAACGGAGAAGTTCTGTGGTTTCCTGCAAACTGCGGGAGACTTCCGGAGAACTCCGGAGATTTAAAACAGAGTTGTTTGTAACCAACGGAGAAGTTCTGTGGTTTCCTGCAAACTGCGGGAGACTTCCGGAGAACTCCGGAGGTTTAAAACAGGGTTGTTTGTAAATAACGGAGAAGTTCTGTGAGTTTAAACATTTTTAAAGGTTTCGAAATTTCTAAACCACCCCGTCAAAAATTTCATGAAATTTTTGCCACCCCTCCAAAGTAGGGGAATCTTTCGGGACTTCTGATTTATTTTTCCTGTTTTTGATGGATGTAGCGGACAAAAATTGAAATTATACAGAAAAATCCTAGCCCAGATTGCAATGAAAATCCTTTTTGAAAAAAAGATTGTAATGGAAAGCTGGAAAAAGCTCCAAAAAAAAGCTGCCCGACTTTGCGAACAGCTTTATATGATTATTTCTTTTTGGCAAGACGGATATACTTTATATCACATTCTTTAAAGTGCCAGTACGGATTCATTGCATTGCCCGAATTTTGAATATAAATGGTGTCGCGATCATACATAGAACTGATATGTCCATAATCAAGGTAAGTCACCGTATCTTCTTTATATACCTTAATCTTTCCCTTTAATCGGATCTTATTGTTGATTCTTAATTCATAGTTTTTTTGAGGATTTATACTGATCTCCATTTTACACTTCTTTTCTACCGCAAAATAATTTCCGCTAATTTTCTGAGAAAATAAATTCAGTGACAGAAAGAAAAATCCTATAGATAAATATTTCAAGATTTTATTTTTCAGTTTTTTTATTCATATTAATGAGATAATACACGGGAAGTCCGAGTAAAACCATGAGAAAACCGGGCCATGTATACTGCTGTTTGTAGATGAGCAATAAGATACAGAAACCTGTCCCGATCAATAAATAAATAATCGGAGTCACCGGATACAGCCATGTTTTGTAAGGTCTTTCCAGATCCGGCTGTTTTATTCTCAGGTAAATAACGCCGAAAACGGTAATCATGTAAAATAGAACAATGACGAAAGAGATCATATCCAGCAAATTGCCGTACTGTCCGCTCAGACATAAAATGGAAGCCCAGATTCCCTGCATCCAGAGTGCATTTGCGGGCACATTGTTTTTGTTGTTCTGCTCTGCCTGTCTGAAAAACATTCCGTCTTTTGCCATCGTCTGAAACACTCTTGCTCCGGCTAAGATCAGTCCGTTATTGCATCCGAAAGTTGAGATCATCACCAAAACCGCAATAATTGCCGTTCCTGCATTTCCGAAAATGAAGTGTGAAGCAGCCACCGCTACCCTGTCGTTTTCCGCAAAAGCAATGGAATCTCTGTCTAAAGCGTTCAGGTAAACGTAATTGACGGCGATATATAAAATCATGACCGCAGTTGTTCCGTAGATCATAGATTTTACAACATTCTTCTTTGGATTTTCAATTTCTCCGGAAACGAAGGTTACACTTTCCCACGCTACCGAACTGAAAACGGAACCTACCATTGCTGCGGCAATTCCGCCCAGTAAAGTCATTCCTCCGATGGGTTCCCAGCCTTCTTTCAGAAAATTTCCTGAAATGTCTTTTTTAAGGTTGCTGAAAGCATCATACCCAAAACTGAAATTATCCGCTAAATGCGAAATATCCACCAGAATAAATCCTGTAGCAATAAGTCCCAGTAACGCTATGATTTTGGATCCTGTAAAGATATTCTGTAATAATTTTCCGCTTTCAACGCCTCTTGTGTTGAGCTGGGTTAATAAAATGATAGTAGCAATTGCTAAAATCTGGATCCATGTAATTTTAAATTCGCCACTCTGGAAAATCGGAGCTGCATCATTTAAAGCGGGAACGAGATAGGCTGTAAATTTCCCGAAAGCCATGGCAACGGCAGCAATTGTTCCTGTCTGAATGACCGTAAACAATCCCCAACCGTACAAAAAGCCCATTTTTCTTCCGAAAATTTCTTTAAGATAGGTGTATTGTCCTCCTGCTTTTGGAAACATAGCCGAAAGTTCTCCGTAACTGATGGCTGCTGCGACAGTCATGACTCCCGTAATAATCCAAACCACGATTACCCAGAATCCTGAGCCAAGATTCCGCATCATATCTGCGGCAACAATAAAAATTCCGCTTCCGATCATGGATCCCATTACCAGCATAATGGCATCCCAAAGTTTTAGTTTTTTCTGCATAATTGATTGTAGATTCCAAATATAAATAATTATAGGATTATTTTCTGTTTTATTTAATATTCGCCGGATTTTTCTATGAAATGATATTCAACGCAATGACCACAAGGTTTTTATTAAAAACAACAATGATTATTTTCCGTTCGCAAAGATACTTCGGCAGGCTCAGCATAAACTATTCACTCAGCGAATGATAAAAATATATAATTGATATTTAATTTTTTTTATATGATAATGTATTGAAATTAAGGCGTCTAAAAATTGTTTTCAAAATATAAGTTCGCTATCATTTGCTGAGTGAAACACCCTTGCGAACGGAATTTTTTCAAAGCTAATCCTATTATCTTTTGCGAACCCCGAGTTAAAAATAGATAACAAAGCTGGTCTTAAGAAAATGCATTCAAATTCTGAAAGATTGAACCTGTTTTTTATCAAATTTTTAATGTTTGCCGTTCAGAATTTTATTATTACTTTTGAAAAAAATAATTCAAATGAAATTCAAAGCGATATTATTTGCTGTAGCCGTGAGTGCTTCGTCTTTAGCTTTTGCACAGGAAACAAAAAAATTCGGACCTCCTGCAGGAAATGCTCTTGTAGGTGATGTTTACGGTGGCGGAGTTGCTTCAAATGTAGAATCTAAAGCAATTTCTGTAGATAAGCTGAGCAAAAAGCTTAAAAAAGATAAAAAAGTAGAAAACGTTGCCGTAAAAGGAAAAGTAATAGACGTTTGCGATAAAAAAGGATGTTGGTTAACAATCCAGACAGAAGATAACTCTCAGTTTTTTGTAAAAATGAAGGATTATGCATTCTTTGTTCCTACTGCTTTAAAAGGTAAAACTGTTGTTATGGACGGAACTGCGGAAAGAAAAATTACTTCTGTAGACGAGCAGAAACATTATGCGGAAGATGCTAAAAAGCCTCAGTCTGAAATCGATGCGATCAAAACTCCGAAAGAAGAGATCAGATTTGTAGCCAACGGAATTAAAGTCATAAACTAATTTCTGTTTTAATGAAATAAAGGATCTGTAATTGTACAGACTTCCTTTCTGAATGAACAGTCTATTTATATAAAATAAAAGCGGAATCATTACGGTTCCGCTTTTTTTATTTTCAGTCTTCTATTGTAAAATTCACTTCTGCATCAAGTTTCGGATATTTTGTTTCTGAGACAAATTTCTTTCCGGTACAGTCGATTTCGAGCCAGCCTTTTTTCTTCTTTACATCTCCTACTTCCATTACGAAAGGAATGAATGAGATTTCATCTTTTCCTTCTTCTTTGATCTCACGGTACTGAACCGCTACGTCTAAAATACATTCATGATCTGTATTCAGTTTTACATTTCTGTAAATAATATCATAGTGTGTTTCTCTGTTCTCAGGAATTTCGAGATAGGTTTCCCAACCTGTGGTTTCGGAATTTAATTCTGAAATCGCTTTTAACGCATAATATAAAGCAACCGTGTAATATTTTCGGGTTCCCTTTCTGGTGTAGTCGTCTACAAAATGTCCGCCTTCAAATAAAATCGTAGGCATTCCTGCTTTTATAAAATTATCGCCTGTGGAAGTCGGATAAAATTCATCAGAATATCTTCCGATCTGATTCGGGATTAATTCTTTCAGATGCTGATAAACTTCTGCAATTACCGCCATGCATTTTTTCCGGTTTTCGGTTACGGTTCTTTCTACATTTTCTGAGGGAGCCAAAAAAGACAACGTTGCCGGATGAATTCCGTCAGTTGTAAAAATTGTTCTCTGCTCATGAAGATTCAGCGCATAATCATATTTTTTTGAAGCCACTGTATTTTTTAAGAATTTGATCTCTTTACTGGCTTCGTTATGGAAGTCCCTGTTCAGATCGATATCGGCTGCATTTAATCTTGTCCATTTTTCGGATCCGTCGGGATTTAGCATAAAAATAAAATCAAGTTGAATTTTACTGAACAATTCTTCTTTCAACTCCGGAGCTTTATCTAAAGACACGAGCAAATCGAGCATCGCGTGTGTTGCGTTTGATTCGTTGCCATGCATCTGCGACCAGGCGAGTACATGAATATTTCCTGTTCCGACTGTTAACTTATAAATAGGTTTTTCTAAATAAGACGTTCCGATCTGTTTTATATGATCACTGAGATTGGTCTGTAGGTAAGAAAATAATTTTTCAGGGGAAATATAGCGATTTGGGAAATTTGGATTTTGTAAATAGATCTGTTCGAAGTTCATATAAATAGTTTACAATAGTCAAATTTAAGGCTTTTTTATGGAAAAATTAAATTTTACATTTGTGAAATAGTTAAACAATTGGCTATGACAAAATGTCTGTTGATAAAATTGTGGATTGATAACAATTTAATGCTTATATTTTAAATAACTCAATTTCAGTAATTTACAAAGTTTAATTAAATGAGTATTTGAATATTACTTTAAGTAGTAAAAGTCCTTGTTTTAAAGAAATATGAGGAAATTTGTTAAACAAAACTATTGTTGAAAACTTTGAATAAAACATTGTATACAAATGTAAATCATCGAAAAATACAGTCTTCCACTAAATTATTTCTGTTTTTAATTTCAGAAATTTAATCTGGTACATCTTAAAAAAGATCAATAACCATATTTTAGATTAAAATAATACAAAACCCAGTCCAAATGCGTTTGAAAGCTGTATTTTACAAAAGTAAAAAATTCATTTTACCCTATTATAAAGCGTTTATCTGTTATTTTAAGTACATTATCTGTATTTGATAATACAGTGTATTAAACCGCAACAAAATTATGTTTATTACATCAATAATGGTTTTTATATGAACATAACTTATCAATAAGTTATCGACGTTTTCAGCAAAATTTTATTGATTTTAATGATTTAACTGTGGATAAACTTTTGTAAAATTCAGAATTGTTTTTTTATCTATTGATTATAATGCTGATTTTTAGATGTTTGCTAAGTTTACAAATGTATTTTGCTTTAATTTACATTTGTTTATTTCTTTGATTTGCATTTGTAAATTTATTTATTTACATTTGTAACACGTTTTAAGAATGGTTTTATGAGTCTAAACGAGAGAATTTCAAAAGTTATCGAATATTCTAATCTTTCTTCTTCGGAGTTTGCAGATGAAATTGAAGTACAGCGATCTTCTATTTCGCACATAACGTCCGGAAGAAATAAGCCGTCGCTTGAGTTTATCATTAAAATAAAATCCCGCTTTCCTGAAATTCTTTGGGACTGGCTGATTACGGGTGAAGGTGAAATGCTGAAATCTGAGCTTCCCGACTCGAACATTCCTGAACTGAAAGAAGAAAGCTATGAAGAAGAGAAACCAAGAACAACTTCTCTCCCCGATCTTTTTACGATGGTAAATAATGATGAAAGTTTTGGCAGTGAAGAAACAGAAATAGAGCCGCCAAAAATGAATCGTCAGGAATCGTTTATATCGGATCAAAGTAAAGCTCACGAGAAAATATCGGATTCTCAGCGATTAGAAAAAAGTAATGATGAAATTATTGCTCAAGCTATTGAAAATCAGCAAAATAAGATTAAAAGAATCGTCATTTTCTACGAAAACGGAAAATTTGAAAGTTTTGAGCCCTAAAGTTATGACTGATTAAATTTATCAAGAAAAATTTGCCCTATTTCCATCTGACTTATAAAAAGCTGAGTTTAATTTGAGCCATAAAAAAGCCTCACAATATTTTTGTGAGGCTTAGCATTTATTTTTAAAATTTATCTGCCTGCTTTTCTTCTTTCGAGTTCTTTTTTAATCAGACCCAGTTCACGACCGGTTTGTCCTGCAACGGAAGTATTTTCCTGCGCTCTTCTGGTAAGATAAGGCACAACGTCTTTTACAGGTCCGTAAGGAAGGTATTTTGCCGCATTATAGCCTTTATCTGACAGATAGAACGTAATATTGTCGCTCATCCCGTAAAGCTGCCCGAAATAGATATGAGGATTTCCGTTTTCCAGTCCTTTCGCTTTCATTTTATCCATGACAAGCTCTGAAGAAATTTCATTGTGGGTTCCGAAAAATGCCGAAACTTTGTCTAAATGATTCATAACGAAATCAATTCCTGCATTGTAATTTTTATCGGAAGCATCTTTTGTCGGCTGAATAGGATCTGCATAGCCTTTTTCTGCGGCTCTTGCTCTTTCTTTTTCCATATAGGCTCCACGAACGATTTTATACCCGATAAAATAGCCTTTTTCTCTCGCTCGCTGAAGATGCACTTCCATATACTCCAGTCTTCCGGTTCTGTACATCTGAATGGTATTCCATACAATCGGTTTTTCCTGATTGTATTTCTCCATCATCTCTTCGCAAAGATGGTCTGCTGCATCCTGCATCCAGGTTTCTTCGGCATCTACCATTACTTTTTTGTCATGTTCGTGGCAAAGTTTACAGACTTCATCAAACCTTTTTACCACTCTATCCCATTCTTCTTTCTGGCTTGTTGTGAGTTCAGCATTTTTTCCGACAGCCTCGTACAAATCAATTCTTCCGAAAGCCGTAGGTTTAAAAACGATAAACGGAATTGCCGGATTTCCTACAGAAAATCTTACGATATCTTTGATCTCTTTGCAAACCGCATCAAAAGTTTCTTCGTCTTCCTTACCTTCAATAGAATAATCGAAAATACTTCCGACTCCTCTTCTGAAAAGCTGTTTCACTACCTTCATACTTTCTTCACGGGTTTCTCCTCCGCAAAACTGCTCAAACAAAGTGTTTTTTACAATTCCGGTAACGAAAGGAAAACTATTATGAACGGTGAAATTAAGAACAGAAGTTCCAATTTTTGTAAGAGAAGGCTGCTCAATCATTTTGAACATCCAATACGCTTTTCTTAACTGTGCATCGGATTTATCCGCAAATGCGACTTTAGTATCGTTAAAAATGGGCATTACTTTTTATAAATTTAAGGTTCTGCAAAGGTAAGAAAAGGATCAGGTTTTGTAAAGAAAATTTTTTATAATTTACCTTCCAGCCCGTTGAGAAGCATTGCGATTATCCCAATAAAAACCCAAATTCTGAGAATATTAAGCGTAACGAAATTGCTTTTTCTTGTATGATTTAAAATAAGGTAAACACAAAGGATGAAAATAAATAATCCGGCAGTAAAATAATACGCCATGAATCCTGCAATTCCTGTTTTCATGATCAGCTTCATGGATACTGCCATGGTAATGATGAGCAGAGAAATAATAATTGTTTTGGTATTCCTGCTTTTAAAATAATTGGGAATTGTTGTGTATCCAAATGCTTTATCAACGCTTTTTGTTAACGTATCTTTTACAATATCAATGCATAAAAGAATCAGAAAAAGAAAAACCGCCATGAGTAAAACTTTCTTCGAAAAGGTTTCATAATACACCATCATTCCGAAAAAAGGATACAATGTAAGGCTTACAAAGGTAAGATTGTTTAATATTAAAATCCTGCTGAGTTTATGGCTGTAAAACCACATAAAGAACTGATAAACTACAAAAAATACAAAAACATTATGCGAAATCATCCAGGCAACTCCCAAAGAAATTAAGCTTAAAACGAGGTAAGCATAGAGAAAATATTTCTGCTTAATGAAGCTCTGAATTCTCGTTCTGAAAGGCTTTACAACATGATCTTTTTCGAAATCGTAAAACTGATTGATAATTCCTCCGGCAAGAATCGTAAGAACCGTACAGAAAATAATCCCGTGAACTTTAAAATCAAATACGAATTTTCTGAAATTTTCATCCTGATTAAAGAGGAAAAATGTTGAAACATAGAGAGCAAAGATCAGCAGGACGGCAACAAAAAAGCGAGCTCCCAAAAGAAAGCCCACAAATTGTGAAAATCTGTAAAAAAAAGATTTTTGAATATAATTTCTCTGTTGGAAAGTTTCTTTTTCAGAATTCATTCACAACAATTTTTAGAATCTGTAAATCACTTCTTTATGGAAGCCATCAAGCATTTTTTCTGCTTTTTCGTAATCTTTGGTGAAACCTAAAATATAACCACCTCCGCCGCTTCCGCAGAGTTTTAAATAATATGCATTGGAGTCCAGACCTTTTTTCCAGACATTAAATAAACTTTCGGGAATCATGGGACGGAAATGTTCATACGCCCAGTGAGAAAGCTTTTTCAGATTTCTGAAAAACGGATTCATGTCTTTTTTAAGGAATGCATCAATACAAGCATTGTTGTAACGGATAAATTCTTCTTTCAGGGTTTTTCTGAAACCTTCGGTCTTCATTTTTTCAAAGAAAATCTGAACCATTGGTCCTGTTTCGCCAGTCATTCCGGAGTCGATTAAAAATATTGCCCCTTTTCCGGCTTCGCTTTCCGGAATGGCAACTTTATCTACACTTTCTTTGCTTTCGATAAGAATAGGAAGATTCATGTAGCAGATCAGAGGATCAATTCCTGAGCTTTTTCCGTGGAAATAGCTTTCCATTAAGCCAAAAACTGTTCGAAGACTTTTCAGTTCGTCTTTTGAAATATTTTCAGGCTCATGCTTGGAAACAGAATATCTTTCGAAAATTGCGGCAACCAAAGCACCGGAACTTCCTACTCCATATCCTTGAGGAATATTGCTGTCGAAGAATAATCCTTCAGAAATTTCTTCTTTAAACTTTGAAACATTAAGCTCAAAAGTTTCAGGAAGTTCTAGACTCTGCAGATAATCTGCGTATTTTTTAAGATGATCATTGGATTTTTTTTCAAATTCGGAATCCAGTGATGAGAACTTGAGGGTACCTTTATAGAAACTATAAGGTAATGTCAAACCTTGGGAATCTTCTATGATTCCGTATTCTCCGAACAAAAGAATTTTTGCGTAAAATAATGGGTTTGTCATTTATTTAAATAAATTTTTTTGCAAATTTAATACTATTCTTGTGAATATAAGCAAATCCCGCGCCGAATTCTAACAAATTTTAACAGCAAAATATTCTTAAATTTTAATTAAATCTAAAATCAGGATTCCTATTACTATAAATATACAAAAAAAGCCTGATTTTTTCAGGCTTTTTTACATTATGTTTAAAACTGTCTGTCTGCAGTTTATTATTAAAGAATGAAGAAGCTTAAAATTACTGCTTAATCAGCTTTTTGGTAATTTTCTGTTTTTCTGTTTCTACTGTCACTACGTAATTTCCTGTCTGCATGGAAGAAATAGTCACGTCATGTTTATTACCTTTTAATGAAGATTCAGATTTAATTAATCTTCCTGCTTCATCATAAATCTTGAATGATTTTAAAGCATCTTTTGAAGAAATTGTAATGATGTTTCTTGCCGGATTCGGATAAATATTAACCGTATTGTCTTTCGTATTTACATCTTCCACCGCCAAAACCGCACAGGAGAAATTCGCTTTCCAGCCAATGTCATTCACTGCAGGATCAGACACAAATCTTACCGTAATTGCACCAGAAGGATGAGTAGATGTAAATGTTCCCGGTAAAGCGATTCCTGTTAAACCATTTCCATTCGCAAACAGAGGAGAACTTGTAGAAGGACCGTTATAAATATACATAAAATCATAATCCTGCTCAAGACCGAATTCTGTAAAATTCATCGTTAAAGCTCCTGAACTTGGGTAGAAAGTTTTCACAATAGTCTGGCTGTCCCCGTAGTTGGAAGTGGTTCCTCCTGTATCTGTAAACTGCGCTCCGTCGCACCAGTCTCCATCTGTTAAAAACATCTGTGTTCTCTGGTAACCCGCAGAACAGTCTGTTCCTACTGATAAAAGATAATAGGTTGCGGGCTGAAGATTTGCCAAACTTAAAGATTGTGTAGAAGTTGTTCCGTTAGTAACAATGGTACCGTCATATTTCGTCAGTCTGTATTTCCATGAAGCAGATGTGGCATCGGTAAATGTTGCGTTTGCTGAAATCTGTGTAATGTTGGAAACAGAAAGTGAAGTCACCGTTGTAGAACATGCCGTTGTACAATTCATTCCTAAACAAGGTTTGGATTCCACTGTATTTCTGATCAAAGCAGCCGGTTGAGGACCGAAACCGTTTGCAAAATTAATTCCTACTCCTGAAACTAAGTGACAGTAGCTCATGATCGTTCCTTTCACTGTAGAAGAAGGAATAGGTCCTGTGGCGCAGGTTCCTTCAGGATAACCAGCCTGTGTTCCGCAACCATCGATTGCTGTTGAATTTCCGTTCCACGCACACGCATGAGTGTGAGGCGAACCTAAACTGTGTCCCATTTCGTGAGTCATCGCTTCGATGGTCCAGGAATAGACAGGAACATTATTATATGTTTGTGAAGCTCCGGAATACGCATGTCTGTTTGTTGTACAAAGAGAATTGATGTAAGCAACACTTGTTGTAGAGGGCTGATTGACCAAATGAGCCAGATCTCCGTTAAAAGTCTGTCGGTTGGTTCTGAAACTTGCCAGATTTGCATTCGGTGTTCCGGTGTAAGGATCTGCCGTTGTCCATACGTAAATTTCGTTTAAAGCGATTTTGATATCATCATTGCTGTAAAGCGTTGAGATATTGTTATGAATTGCGGTTAGCCAATTCGCTGTAGTTGTTGTATTAGATCCGTTGTTTGTGTAAGGTGTGTAGCAAACTTCGTAATAAATTCTTACGCAGTTTTGCGTCATGACCTTTCCTGTTGTTTTCTTGGCATCCGGATCGAAAGATATTTTTTGATTGTGATTATCCGTTAATTCATCCACACCGCAGACAAAAGGATTTAATCCTGTAAGTTTTGAATCTGAATAGCTTACAAAGTCTGTAGAATTTTTAACTTTTCCGAGAATTACATTTCCCAGTTCGGGGGTGGAAGCCACTCCTACCACATCATCTTCAAAAAAGCTGAACGCGACCACGGATTGATTGTCTCCTTTTACAATTCCCTGATAATATGCTCCGGGTGTATAATCTACGATTTCGCCTTTGTTGGTAGTCACTTTAAAATCTTTTGTAAATATCTGATTTTTATACAATTCCAAAGTAATTACCTTCTCATCGAAAGGAAAAGAAATTTCAAGATATTCAGGTTTTTCGTGTACTAACTTTTTGAGCTGTTTAGAATCGATATTCAGCACAGAAATATCGGTTGCCGCTCTTTTGTATTCGGCAAGTTTTTCTGAATTTTTGTTGATGGTGAATAAATCGAACTTTTCAAAGTTCTTCTTTTGGGTATGGTATTCCGAGACTTTTTGGGCTACAGGTCTCATGTTTTGGGAGAAGCCAAAAACCGCAGACTGCAAAATACAGAGAGTTAGAAATTTCTTAATCATTTTAACGACTTATTAGATTTGCAAATAAACAAAAAAAATCAAAACACAGTGAATAAATAATAATATTTTCACATTTTTTAATTGTTAAAAGTAATGAAAAATTTAATTACACCATAAAATATATAATTTCTCATGATGATTAAATAAAAAAGACGCTTTATCAGCGCCTTAAGTTTTTTAAAAATATAATTTCAATTATTTTTTCTGGGTATTGAGCTTCAAAAATCGTATTAAAATTAATCCGACAAAGAAAAACAATGCCATTGAAAATGCTGCGAACCTCATTCCTGAAGCAGAAGGCAGCGTAACATCAATTTTAGCAAAAATGGCTCTTAAAGAATCGTATTTGTCGATAAATAAAGCAAAAACAAATGTTCCCACGATGATGGCAATTTTTTCCAGAACATCGTAAAAACTGAAAAATGTTGTGTTTTCCATTGAGTTTTCCGGTAAAAGTTTGGAATAGGTAGATCTGGACATTGCCTGAAGTCCTCCCATTACCAAACCAACCACAGCAGCTACGCCATAAAACTGATACTCTACTGTAGGATTTTCTTTGTTAAGGAAATATGCCCAGATGCAGGCAACAATCCAAAGAATAATAGCAATGGTGATGACATTTTTGTTTCCGATTTTTCTGGATAATCTTGAGAATATTACGGCTCCGATGATGGCTTCAATCTGAATGACCAAGAGTGTTCCGATGAGTTTATCCTGTGGAAGATTGATCTCACTTTTACCAAACAGGGTTGCCATCAGGAAAATGGTCTGCATTCCTACACTGTAAAAAAAGAAGCTGGAAAGGAAAAATTTCAGGTTTCTATCCTTGAAAAGACCTTTTCCTACTTTAAATAATTCATGAAAACTTTCTTTAGCAATATCTTTATAGAAGCTTAAATTGTCTTTTAAAACTTCGAAGAACCCACCCTGTTCTTTATGTCTTTTGAAGATGTTTTTATAGTTTAAAAGGACTAAGTCTTTTGGAAGTTTTTCTTTCACATCCCCGAACTGAGGCAAATGTTTGAAGGTATACTGAGAAAAACCAAACCACCAAGCTCCGGTTAATAAAAAGCTGATTCTTGTGAACAGCAACTGTTGTGCAGCACCTTTTGCAAAAACCTGAATTAAAAGTAAACAGATGATCACCAAAACTACCGAGCCGATATATCCGTAAACGTATCCTTTTGCGGAAAGTGCATCCTGTTTGTCTCTTGTCGCAATATCAGGTAAAAAGGAGTTGTAAAACACCAGACTTCCCCAAAATCCTACACTTGCGGTAATGCTGAAGAGTAATCCTAAGAATACGTTGTGCATTCCGGTAAACATTGCCAATCCCATACAAGATGTAGCGCCTAAATAGCAGAAGAACTGAAGGAAGGATTTTTTGTTCCCGATTGTATCTGCCAAAGAGGATAGAAACGGAGATAATAAAACTACTATAAAGAAGGAAATCGTTAAGGAATATCCGTACACGGCATCGGGTTGATATTCTTTTCCAAAGATCTTAATCATGTGTCTTACAGGGACATCAATCCAGGATTTTGTTGCCGCCACATATTCTTTTTTTTCGTACGCTGTGGTAAGAATAGAATAGTAAATAGGGAAAATAGTAGAGGTAATTACCAAAGAATAAACGGAGTTTGCCCAGTCATAAACCGCCCAGGCTTTCATGATCTTTGGATTATTCTTTATGTTTTGAGTTTGCAGGTTCTCAATTTCAGACATTTCAAATAAATATTAATAAACACAAAAATAGCAAAACCGCTGAATATTCGTAGTTTTTTATTTTGTTTGAAGGAAATTTTATTATTGGGTTAAAGTTGCCGTACGTAAAATGGTTTTTCAGTATGCGTAAGTTATCTGAAAATGGTTCCTATTGTGCCTGACTATTTTTCGGACGAAAAAACGTTCTACATCAATTAGGCATTGTATTTTTTTAATTGAGTTTGATTTTTAAAAGTTTTTTAACCTTTCAAATGATTTTTACCGATAATTTCTATGGATGGCTGGAATTTTAGCCCCGATTGAAGCTTTGTCTGAGCTCATTTTGGGATTCGGCGGCGGCAAAAGCCGCCGCCGAATCCCAAAATAGCGAGTGCGGAAAGCGGGAAAAAGCTCCAAAAAAAAATCCGAAAGTAAAAACTTCCGGATTCTGAATATATCAATATAAATGATTATTGCATATTTTCGATAACGATTGCAGAAGCACCGCCACCTCCGTTACAGATTGCTGCTGCGCCGTATTTACCGTTATTCTGCTTTAAAACGTTGATAAGAGTCACGATAATTCTTGATCCTGAACTTCCAAGAGGGTGACCAATTGCCACAGCTCCACCGTTCACATTTACTTTAGAAGCATCCAGCCCTAAGATTTTGTTGTTTGCCAAACCTACAACAGAGAAAGCTTCGTTGAATTCGAAGAAATCGATATCTGAAACCTCTAACCCTGCTTTTTTAAGAGCAATCGGTAAAGCTTTTGCAGGTGCTGTAGTGAAATCTTCAGGAGCCTGCGCTGCATCTGCGTAAGAAACGATTCTTGCCAAAGGTTTAAGTCCCAATTCTTCCATTTTTTCTTTAGAAACAAGGATTAAAGCAGAAGCTCCGTCGTTTAATGTAGAAGCGTTTGCTGCCGTTACTGTTCCTTCTTCTTTTTTGAATACTGTAGGAAGTGAAGGAATTCTGTCGAAATTTACGGTTTTATATTCTTCATCTTCTGCAAAAACGATTGGATCTCCTTTTCTCTGAGGGATTTCCACAGGGACAACCTCATCGGCAAATTTACCTTCAGACCAGGCTTTTGCTGCTCTTTTGTAAGATTCTATGGCGAAATTATCCTGCTCTTCTCTTGAAATGCTGTAATCTGTTGCACATTTTTCTGCACAAACTCCCATGTGAACTTTGTTGTAAACATCTGTAAGACCGTCCAGAACCATTCCGTCCTGCATTTTTACATCGCCTAATTTTGTAGCATTTCTCGCGTTGTAGTAATGTGGAACTGAAGACATGTTTTCCATCCCTCCTGCAACAATTACGTCTGCATCTCCTGCTTTAATTGCCTGTGCCGCCATGGAAACTGCTTTCATTCCGGATGCGCAAACTTTATTTACCGTGGTAGAAGGTGTTTCGTTTGAAAGCCCTGCACCCAAAGCAACCTGACGCGCCGGAGCCTGTCCTTCTCCCGCCTGTAAAACGTTCCCCATGTAGATTTCCTGAACCTGTTTAGGATCCATACCGATTTTGTCTAATGCTCCTTTTACAGCAACTGCTCCCAGTTTAGTTGCAGGAACTGCTGATAAACTTCCCAAAAAACTTCCCATCGGAGTTCTTACTGCGGAAACGATGAATACTTCTTTCATTTTTTATAATTCTATTTTTTACGTTTAGTTGAAGCCGAATTGTATGATCCGGCTGTTTATTTTTTATTTTCTTTTACTTTTACCAAGACAAAATCGTAGGTATCGTTCTCGAATTTTGACTGGATTTTTACATAATTATCCTGCGTGGCAAGAACTTTATTGCTTAAAACATCGCCTACTTTTATGGGATGCTCTTTTTCGCTTTTTTCAACAACGACTAATTTATAATCGCAGTCTCCTACAAAAACCATGGATAATTTTATAAAATCTTTACCGTCGTTATAATATTCGGTCTGTATATTATCTTTTACGGTCATGTACCAAAGATTGGGAGGATAATTCATTCTAAAGAATTTTCCTTCTTTGATGTTGGCGCATTTTGCAGGATTGTCAACAGGTTTATTTTTTGCTGTTACCTTCGTCTGTGCATTTACGTAAGATGCACCCAAAAAAAATACTCCGATCGAAAATATTTTAAAAAAATTCATACGTGAATTATGCTTTTACTTTATTATTTTTAACTAAAATGATCATGAATGCTCCTAAAAATTCTAAGATCCAGCCCCATTTTAACTTAACTATTCCCGCAAGTTTATCCTGCCAGGATTTAAACGGCATAAAGCTGAAGTAATCTGAAGCCTGAAGTTTTACGGCGATGAGTGTAAAAACAAACAGAAGCAGCAGAAGAACTCCAAAAATCTTCGAAACTTTTGCATTATTGTTTGCAATACCAAACAGGGCTCCAGCAGACAAAATCCAACAGATTATTGCCAGAGAATGATCGAGCTTCCAATAGTTCCAGTTTCCGATGATGGGAACGTGAACGAGCGGCAGAAAACTTCCTGCAACCACCAACACCAATCCTAATAACTGAATATTTTTCATATTTCTTAAAGTGCCAAAATACAAAAAAAAACACACTCCAAAAAGTGTGTTTTTCTATGATGAAAATTCATATTAAAAATTGATATATAACAGCTCCAATCCTATCTGAACGCCATATTTGTTATTAATTTTCGCCTGATCGTTAAATATGGGTGTGAAATCTTTTTTCACGAAAATATTAAGCGGATCCGGTTGAAAGAAAATTTTCTCCCAAAAAAGAAAAATATTTAACTTATCTGGAATATCTTGCTATATTTTATCTGATTACTATTTTACTTTTAAGAATTTTTAATTTAAAAGTTTTCTTATTTCTCCGATCCTGCTTTTTTGCCAGTTTAAAATTCTCTTCTAAATTCTTCATTAATTAGTTTCTGTTTATAAGACAAGATATTTTTAAAAGGGTTGCCTGAATATCAAAAAAAATTGCACTTTTTTTGAAAGTGCAATTTAATATATTCGTTATCAATGTAATAAAATTAATGTTTAATATCCGATGTCTGAATAGGGGTATGTTTGTGCCTGAACAGAACAGCAAATAAAAGAGCTAAAACCAACGCATAGGCTGCGAAAGAAAGCCAGATATTATGCCAGTCTTTTACCATTACAATAGAAGATAACGTTCCGTCCGGATTTACCGCAGAATTGAAACTCTTTTGCAGGATTCCTAAAAAAGTCTGATTATCAGGCGTTGTTTCAAGATAATTTGCCAGTGAGGAAGCGGTAGTAAATTTGTGGGTGAAGAATTTATCGATTGCCCAGCCTGCAGCATAACTTCCGAAAACCGCTCCGAAACCATTCGTCATCATCATGAATAATCCCTGAGCCGAAGAACGGATCTTTTTATCGGTGGTGGTTTCCACAAAAAGTGATCCTGAAATATTAAAGAAATCGAAGGCCATTCCGTACACCACGCAGGAAAGAATGATTAAACCTAAACCATATCCTTCCGGAACTCCATAAGCAAAGAAACCAAATCTTAAAACCCACGCAAACATTGAAATCAACATTACTTTTTTAATTCCGTATCGCTTTAAAAAGAAAGGAATCGCTAAAATGAACAGGGTTTCAGAAACCTGAGAAATGGACATAATAATGGTAGATCTTTTCACAACGAAAGAGTCTGCATATTTCGGAAAATGTTCAAATTCGCTCAGGAATACGTCTCCGTAAGCATTAGTAAGCTGTAAAGCCGCTCCTAACAACATGGAGAACAGGAAAAACAAGGCTGTCTTGTAATCTTTGAACATTTTAAAGGCATTTAAGCCTAATTGCTCCGACAATGGTGCTTCTTTGTCTATTAATTTTTGTGGAGGACATTTTGGTAACGTTAAAGCGTAAATTCCTAAGAAAACAGCAACCGCTCCTGCAATATAAAACTGTCCTTCCGTAGCTTTGTTCCCCGTAAGATTGGTAATCCACATGGCTACAATAAAACCGATGGTTCCCCAAACACGGATTGGCGGAAAGTCTTTCACAACATCCAGCTCACTGTTTTTAAGAATGGTATAAGATATTGAATTGGCTAATGCAATAGTGGGCATGTAAAAACACATCGCCACAAGCATTACCGTGAAGAAAGAACCGGGATCCGCCGAGTGAGGCAGAATGAAAAGCACAATACCGTATAAAATGTGTAACGCTGAAAAAATTCTTTCTGCGTTTACCCAACGGTCGGCAATAATTCCGGTGATGGTCGGCATAAAAATGGAAGCAATTCCCATGGTTCCGAAAACAGCACCAAACTGCGCTCCGTCCCAATGTTTTGTACCGAACCAAAAATTAGCCATCGTAATCAGCCAAGCTCCCCAAACGAAGAACTGCAGAAAACTTAAGATGGTCAGTCGTAATTTTAAGTTCATAAGTCAGTATAAATAATCTCTTTTAGTCAATTTTTTTCTTTCTCCTCTTGATTTCTTCCTGAATTTCAAGAGCAGTATCGTAATCTTCTTCTTTTACCGCTTCATCCAATAACTTTTGCAATTCTTCCATTGAAATGGATTTCAGATTATCTTCTGCCTGAACGGTTTCGGAAAATGACTGCTCTTCTTTGGATACATCTTCCAGTTCCAGAAGAATTCCTGCTTCGTTCAGCACCTGTTGTGTGGTAAAAATAGGCGCATCAAACCGCACTGCCATCGCTACCGCATCGGAAGTTCTTGCATCTAAGATAAGCTCTTCGTCGGTTGCCTTATTTTTAAAGTTGATATTTGAGAAGAAAACGCCGTCTACAATCTGATAGATGATAACGGATACAAGTTCGTAATTTGCAGAATGTATAAATTTTGTAAATAAATCGTGTGTAAGAGGACGAGGGGGATGAATGTCTTTCTCAAGCCCCAAAGAAATGGATTGTGCCTCAAAATTCCCTATAACAACAGGTAATTTAATATGTGTTTCTTCATGTTCCAATAGTAGTGCGTACGCCCCGGATTGTGTCTGGCTGTACGATATCCCGCGTATAATTAACTGTTTATAATCCATAGCTACAAATATAGATTAATTTTTCAAAGTTTTTTTTACTTTTTAGACAAAAATAAAAGCCCGAAATGGGCTTTTATATGCGAATTGTGAATTAACGACATTGCCAATTTTACTTCGTAAGTGAATTTTTCGAGATATCCATTAAAAATTTATATCTGAAATAATTGACGATTATCAATTCACTTTTTTTTATCCTTTAAGAGCTTTAATTTTTTCTGTTAATGCAGGGATAATCTGGAAAGCGTCTCCTACTACTCCATAATCTGCTGATTTGAAGAACGGTGCTTCAGGATCACTGTTGATTGCAACGATTGTTTTAGAAGAGTTTACTCCCGCCAAATGCTGAATTGCTCCGGAAATACCGATGGCAATATAAAGATTTGGAGAGATTGCTTTACCTGTTTGTCCTACGTGTTCTGAGTGAGGTCTCCATCCAATGTCTGAAACCGGCTTGGAACAAGCTGTAGCTGCACCCAAAACGTTTGCAAGATCTTCTACCATTCCCCAGTTTTCAGGACCTTTCATTCCTCTTCCTGCTGAAACAACGACTTCCGCTTCTTTAAGATCTAATTTTCCTGAACTCTGCTCGTGAGAGATTACTTTAGTATCTTCATTTGCTACAGACAGATTTTTTACTTCTTCTGAACCTGAAACTGTACTTTCCTTCACTCCGAAAGCGTTTTGGGATACTGTTACAATAACTCCGTTCCCTTCTGCTTTTGCATGCATAAATCCTTTTCCTGAAAAAGCTCTTCTTTTCACCTGAAACGGAGAAAGGCTTTCAGGAGCTTCCAGTACATTCGTAACTAAAGAATGTCCGTTCATTACTGCCAACATCGGAGCGATGGAAGAGGCATCTGTTGTATGAGGGAAAACGATGATGTTTCCGTTTGCCACTTCACTTACCGCCTGAGCGTAAGCTTTAGCGGAGAAACTTTTAAGACCTTCGTCTTTGATGTTGATTACATTTGATGCTCCATATTTATACAATAGATCTGAAGAATCTGTAGGGTTTACAGAGATTGCCGTTACGGTATCTCCTGCCTGATCTGCAATAGCTTTAGCATAAGAAACTGCTTCAAAAGCCGCTTTTTTGTAAACTCCGTTTATATTTTCTGCGTATACGAATACTGCCATTTTTTGAATTTTAAAAAATTAAAGGTTTAGGTTTAGGCTAAGATTTAGAATTTAAATTTAAATCCAAAACTCAGTCTTAGCCTCAATATTAGATAACTTTCGCTTCTTCGTGAAGTAATCTTACCAATTCATCCAAATTATCCGGAGAAACCAATTTTACGGCTGCTCTTGGCGGAACGCTGTCATAAGAAACTCCCTGAACTTTCACCTCAGAAGAAGTAGGTTCCACTACCTGCAAAGGTTTTGTTCTTGCAGACATAATTCCTCTCATGTTAGGAATGATAAGATCTTTTTCGTCTACCAATCCTTTCTGACCCGCGATTACAGCCGGTAATTTTACAGAAATGGTTTCTTTACCTCCTTCAATTTCTCTTACAGCAGTAGCTTCGCTTCCGTTTACGTCAAGTCCTACAGATGCGTTTACGAAAGGCTGGTTTAATAACTGAGCCACCATTCCCGGAACAGAACCTCCGTTATAGTCGATTGATTCTTTCCCGCAAAGGATTAAGTCATATCCTCCGTTTTGTGCAACTGCTGCAATTTCTTTAGCTGTAGAGAAACTGTCTTTAGGATCAAGATTTACTCTTACAGCATCGTTTGCTCCGATTGCCAAAGCTTTTCTTACAACAGGCTCTGTAGAAACATCTCCTACATTAATTACTGTAACTGTAGCACCTTGAGATTCCTGTAATTTTATTGCTTTTGTTAACGCAAATTCGTCAAGAGGATTAATTACCCACTGAATTCCGTTTTTGTCGAATGCAGATTTATCCGCTGTAAAGTTAATTTTGGAAGTAGTATCCGGAACACTACTTATACAAACTAATATTTTCATATGTTGTTCTTATTGTTTTAATGGTCAGATGAAACTTTTCGGTTTCATGTGTACTATTTTTTAGCCCTTAATTAATTTAATGTTTCTTTAAATTGTAACTCAATTATCTGTTGCTAATATAAATAAAAAATATATTATGCATGCATAGTACTTATTATTTTACTATTCAATGCATTAAAGTCATTATTTAGCGGGTTTTGTTGCCCGAAATTCGATCTTACTCGGTAAAACTCTTGGGTTCATTTTTAAAATATCCAAAACCAGATTCCCCATATCTTCGGGCTGGATCTTCCATGCGTCTTTTTCCGAAGGAATATTTCCGTTGAAATGCGTGGCTACAGAACCCGGCATAATTACCGTAGATTTGATATTGTATTTTCTTAAATCGATCATTGCAGCCTGTGTGAAACCTACTACGCCAAATTTTGAGGCATTATAGCCTGTTCCGTTTTCAAAGAAATTCGCTCCCGCCAGACTTGAAACGGTGATGTAATATCCTTCTGTTTTTTTCAGTTCTTCCACGGAAGCTTTTAATGTGTAGAAAACACCTGTCAGATTTGTTTCAATCATATCCTTCCACTCTTCAGGAGAAAGTTCATCCACAGGCTTAAAAATTCCCAAACCGGCATTTGCAATCACAAAATCGAGTCTGCCAAATTTTTCTTTTGTCTGTTGTACCGCTTTTTCTTCGTTTTCAAGAACTTTTACATCCGATACAATTCCCAGAACGTTTTCAGAAATCTGCTTTAAATCCTGTTCAGCTTTTTCCACATCTTCCTTTTTTCTTCCCGAAAATGCAACCGAAACTCCGTTTTCAAGCAAAATTTTGGCAATTCCGAAACCGATGCCTTTGGTTCCACCTGTGATGTATGCTACTTTATTATCGATCATAATTATTGCGAATTTAAGTTCTTAAAAATAACAAAAATGCTTTAAATAAAGTAATTTTTATTGCCTAACATTTGTCAGTTTACTGATTCAAATAAAAAAGCGCTTCGAATCGAAGCGCTTTGAAAATAATATAGAATTTATTTATTTTTTGATGAATTTCTGAGAGATTTTATTTCCTTTGGATTCCATGCTGATGATGTATGATCCGGAATTGAGATGTTTTACATTTATCTTATCTCCTTCCACTTTTACCTCAACTTTTTTACCTGCAATGTCAAAAACTTCGATATTGCTGAATTTGTCTGCTGATTTGATGGATATGTAATCTGTTGTAGGGTTTGGATATACAGATATGCTTTTTTCATTTAAGGCAACATCATTGGTAGATAATGTAGGTCTGTCAATAGAAAAAGTATCGATTCCTATAAGATCCGAATTGCTTCCGCTTGGTCCTCCGTCTGTAACGTAATATCTAAAGGCAAATCTTACCGGAACCGGATTTGCACCTACTCCTGTAACGTTAAAGCTGTATTTGGTCCATGTTTTAGGATAAACAAAACCTGAAGCCAGATTTGGATTCACAGATACTCCTAAGTTGGTAAAAGATCCGACAGCGGAAGCTCCTGTTGTAGGAAGAACCGCACCGGCTGCCAATGCATATCTCAGCTCCAGACGATCGGGATAGTCTATCGTTCCGTCTGTTCCCTTTCTGGAATAAAAGCTCACAATATCTCCATCTTTTACGTCTATGGCATTTGTAAATAACCAGTTGCTGATTGTCCCCGCTCCTGATGTACTTGTGTAATTTACCAACGCAAAAGAATTTGCACCTCCTGCCTGTCCTACAGGAACAGTGGTGGTATTGCCGCTCCCGAACAGAGGATTTGTAAGAGGGGTCGCGTAGGTTGCTTTTGTCCAGACCGAAGTGGTTACCGGACTGCTCTGATTAGAGGTTGTCCAGTTTGTGAAAGCGGTATCAAAACCATAGCTGTAAACGTTGGTCTGCGCATTCATTGAGACCAGGCTCAGAATTGAGCCGAGTAGTAAAATTTTTCTCATATCATTAAAATTTAGTTTTATAAATATATTAATAATATTTTGAAAATAAAACAATTATATTTAAAATATAACACTGATACCACATTTTTAATGTATTATTTTAACTAAAACGGCTGCATTTATGATAATGCAGCCGTTTTTAATATAAACAATTTCTTTTCTATTCTTTAATCAGTTTTTTAGTAATTAAACCTTGATCTGTTTTAATTCCCAATACATAATTTCCCGTTGCCAAGCCAGAAACATTCACTTTATTTCCGCTTAAAGGAAGATCGATTCTTTTTCCGGAAAGATCATAAACGTATACTGAAAGTATTTTATTTTTACCTTCAATCGTTACAATATCTTTTGCAGGATTAGGATAAATATCAATAATTTCTTTTGTATTCGAAACTTCTTCTTTAGTAGCAAGAATTGTATTGTTGGAATAAGATAAATTAAAATTATCAATTGCCCAGTTATAAGCTACAGAATTTCCTGAAGCATTAATATTATAAGTACGGTATTGTCCCACATCCAAAGCAGGAATTAAGGCATATCCTGAAGGAGGAGTAGAGAAAGTGTAACTTTCCTGTGGAGTATACCAATTCATTACTCCGGTTGTCATATTATACGCCATACCTACATTAACCCACGTGTTCGCAGGGTAGGTTCCTCCTAAAGTTTTAATACCAAAGAAACCTCTTGTTCCGGCATTGGTTAATGTACCTCCTGCTGTTATGGTTTTGGTAGCTACATTGTAAATAAGACTTACAATTACTCCGGGAGTTGTTGCGTCATCAAAAAGCGTAATGTACACAGATCCTGTACCGTTTGCAGATCCTGTATAAAAATTACAGGTCGCTTTGATAATATCATTTCCTGCTGTAGCATTAACTCCTACCAGTTTAACCACAGAATGGTTGTTGGGATCGCTTGTCGCTACATATCCTGAACCCGCTGTAATTTTTAATGAATTTGCATGAGTAGCATCAATAGTAGCGATCTGGTAAT
This sequence comes from Chryseobacterium sp. C2(2020), assembly GCF_014218915.1. Taxonomy (NCBI): domain Bacteria; kingdom Pseudomonadati; phylum Bacteroidota; class Flavobacteriia; order Flavobacteriales; family Weeksellaceae; genus Chryseobacterium; species Chryseobacterium sp. C2(2020). The sequence goes on along the minus strand of NZ_JACLCT010000034.1, from coordinate 13,841 downwards.
CTGAAGCAACACCGTTTAACAGATAATAGCCTCCCTGCCCTGCAGAAGCTCCTGTAAAGTTTGTGCCAACATTTCCGGGCGTTAAGCTGTTAAAATTCTGGCTGTCAATAACCTGTCCGTAAATACTGCCTATAGAAAGTATTCCGGAAATAAAAAGTAGAATTTTTTTCATTAGATTTCAATTAATTTATTAGCATGTTAAATATATAAAAAAATCCCTTAGAAAAAAATCTAAGGGACTCATTTATTGATTGTTAAAATTTACTTGGAATAATTCTCGAAAAATAACGGAATGCTTTCAATTCCTTTATAAAAATTGAATAATCCGTAATGTTCGTTTGGAGAATGGATGGCATCAGAGTCTAATCCGAAGCCCATTAAAACGGATTTAGCTCCCAAAACCTGCTCAAACATAGCGGTAATCGGGATACTGCCTCCTCCTCTGTATGGAAGCACTTCTTTTCCGAAGGCTGATTCCATTGCCTGTTTTGCTGCCATAAATTCTTTGGTATCGGTTGGTAAAACATAAGGCATTCCTCCATGATGCGGAGTAACTTTTACTTTTACATTTTTAGGAGCAATTTTTTCAAAATATTTTGTGAATTTTTCGGTGATTTCTTCCGGAGTCTGATAAGGAACCAGACGCATTGAGATTTTGGCAAAAGCTTTTGAAGGAATTACGGTTTTTGCTCCTTCTCCGGTATAACCTCCCCAGATTCCGTTGCAGTCTAATGTTGGACGGATAGATGTTCTTTCCAAAGTGGTATATCCTTTTTCTCCTTCCACACCGTTTAATCCGATAGATTTTTTGAATTCTTCAGGATTATCTTTCAGCTTGTTCATATCTGCTCTGTCTGAATCTGAAACGGTTTCCACATTATCATAGAATCCATCGATGGTAATATGTCCGTCTTCATCAATCAGATTCGCAATCATTCTAGACAGTACGTGGATCGGGTTTGGAACTGCCCCTCCGTAAAGCCCGGAATGCAGGTCTCTGTTCGGACCTTCCACCTCTACTTCCACATAGCTTAACCCTCTTAAACCTGTTGTTACCGTAGGCTGCTCGTTGCTGTAAATATGGGTATCTGAAATCAGAATACAGTCACAAGAAAGTTTTTCTTTGTTTTCATTCACCCAATCTCCTAAACTTACAGAACCTACTTCTTCCTCTCCTTCTAAAATAAATTTTACATTACAAGGAAGCGCATTGGTTTTCATCATGGCTTCAAAAGCTTTAAGATGCATGAAAAACTGTCCTTTATCGTCTGCTGAACCTCTTGCAAAGATGGCTCCTTCAGGATGCAGTTCGGTTTTTTCGATATACGGTTCGAATGGTGGCTTTGTCCATAGTTCCAACGGATCTGCAGGCTGAACATCATAATGTCCGTACACTAAAACTGTTGGCAAATCTGTATTTAAAATTTTTTCTCCGTAAACGATAGGATATCCTTTGGTCTGGCAAACTTCCACGTTATCTGCTCCCGCATTTTTAAGATATTCTGCCACTACTTCCGCACATTTTAGCACATCGTTTTTATACGCAGGATCTGCAGAAATGGAAGGTATTCTCAGTAATTCAAATAATTCATCGACGAAACGCTGTTTGTTTTCGCTGATGTAATTTAATGTCTCTTGCATTGTAAAATATTATTTTGCTAAAAGTAAAAAATTTGCTTCTCAGGAACAAACAAAAACGTATAATTTTCCTCAGGTCTGAAGTGTGTTTTCTAAAAATATTAATCTGAAAGGTATTTTACTCCTCAAATTAAATCACAGACTTAAGTTTAGCCGTGATTGCAGCATTTGTCTGAGCTCATTTTCTGGGTTTCGGCGCGGCTTCGCCGCGCCGAAACCCAGAAAATAGCGAGTGCGGAAAGCGCGAAACAGCTCCAAAAAAAATCTCCCACATTGCTGCGGGAGATTTTATATGGTACTTTTAATTAGTGTTCAGCTTTTGGAGCTTCTTTAGCTTCGGCAGATTTTGCAGTTGCTGTACTGTCTGTTTTCGGCGCTTCAGCTTCGTGCTTTTCTGCAGTTGCCTCTTCTGTATGCATTGTTGCAGCTTCGTGACCATGACCTTCACCTTGAGGATCGTCTGAATATCTTTCTGCTCCTTCTTCAAGTTTCAGAGTATTCTTGTTTCCTCCTGCAGCTACTTTTTTACAGCTTACAGCCATTGCTGCGATCGCTAAACATATAACTAATTTTTTCATATGTAAAATTTATTTTTTTAAGGTCATCAGAATCATTTTGTCTGGATAAGCAAAAGACGATTCTTATTTTAATTTTTAATTGCCCAAAATTAAGGATTCCTATTTTTTTCGGCAACATTTTTATACTGATTTTAGTATAATTTTTCCTTTTTTGGATTGTGTAAAAATAAGATAGCTATCCCCACCATCCTTCAGATTGTATTTCTTCTTAATTTCTTCAGGTTTTAGAGGATAATTTTTGGAAATGATGTTGAACTGACTTTTCTTTACAATCTGTTTAGCATCAATAACTTCCATCTCTAAAATCCTTCCTGGAAAATCAGTTATCTTTTGATTTGACGTGTAAAGATGTGTATTGGGATGTAGTTTTTTTAATCTGAATTTTTCTGAGATTGCATTAAAAACTCCGGCTTTTAAAACCGAATTATTGGGAATGTAGATGTATTTTTCAGGTTCACCAAATTCTGCAACAGTAGTTTCTTCATCTCCAAATGTGAATGTAAACATCGATTCTTCACTTTCAAGGTTTACACAATGACAGATAATTTTGTCTGAATTTTGGTTTGACAGAAATACAACAACTTCTTTGACATCGTTTTTCAAGGCAATAATATCAATCCTGAAAATGTTTGGTAAAACCGATACCAGATATTTGAGATCAATTAATGGTGAAAGTTTTATAACAACTTCTGCTGAAATTGACAATAATTTTTTCTGAATTTCAAGAATATTGGGCGAAAGATCTTCCAAAAGGAAAACTTTATTCTTATGATTGTCTCTTCGCGCAGGATCGAGATAGATTAGATCGAAAGTTTCTGTATTTTCGTGTAAAAAATCTTCCAGCTTCTGGTTGATAAATTTTGCTTTTCTGCCTAAAACGTTCCAATTGTGTTCAACAATTGCCAGAAGTTCAGCATTTTGTTCCACCAAAGTTATTTCTTCGAAATTTTTTGATAAATAATAAGCATCAATTCCAAAGCCACTGGTTAAATCGATAAACTTTTTACCTTTTAAGATCTCAGATTTATACAATGCTGTTTTTTCGGAGGAAGACTGTTCTAAATTCAGTTGTGGCGGAAAAATAATTCCTTCTTTCAGCAGAAACGGAAATTTCTTCTTTGCAACCTGCTTTCCTTTGATCTGCTGAACAATTTCCTGTATAGAAACTTCCGGAAACGGGGATTTTTTTAATAACAAAGAATGCAAATCTGCGCTTAGATTTGCATTGATAAATTGCTGAATTTCCTGATATAAAATTTCTTTTTTCAAAGTTTTTTATCTTTTATAAAAAATGTAATCCGTTAAAACAGGAGTAATTCCGCTTTGTTTCAATAACGAATTGATTTGTCCTCTGTGATAAGTGGAATGATTAATTGCCTGAAAAAGCATTTCGAAAACTGTGTTTTCAAACTTTTTTCCTCTTGAATTCTGATATTCAATTTTTTGATCCGGATCAAATTTCTGAACAATTTCAAGGGTTTTATTAAAGTTTAGCTGATTAATTCCTTCTAAATTTTCAAAAGGATTAATTTGCCAAACCTCAAAAGATTTTTCATTTAAAATCCGGGAATTCCAAATTTGTTGGGCATTTAAAGTATGATTGATAAGACTGATTGTTTTTTCATCAACCTTTTCAAGATTTTCAGAAATAATTTTAATCATTTCTTTGTTGAAATGATAAGTATATTCGAATAAATCAACTAATTTTTCTTTCATACTAAGTTACAAATCAGATTCTTTTTTGAACAGCATTGTATCTGGTGATAATGGATCTATCTTTTCAGGATATTTTCAAGAATTACTCAAACATTTCCGCCCATCGAACGGCTTTAATTTCTTTTTCGCTGTATAATTCCTCAATAGACTTTTTAACGTCTAATTTCGGGTATAAATTAACGCCAATCAGCTTTATTTTTCCTTCTTCCACCCACTTCTGCTCTTTAATGGCGTGATCGTAGATTTTTTTCTGAACAGTTCCCTGCTTCAAAAGTTCGAGATAGCCTCCGTTCTCCTCTATTTCCACAAAAAATGCCCAAGATTTTTCCGCAATCTGCCGAGTAATATCTTCTACATAATAACTTCCGTTAGATGCATCTTCAAAAACATTGATGATGCTTTCATACGCAAGAACAATTTGCTGTTTGAAAGAAATTTCTTCTGAATTTTCGGTACTTTTTTCTACCAGATAATTATTGCTGAAAACGGCATCTGCACCGCCGATCATGGCTGCAGCCAGTTCAAGAGTAGAGCGGATCAGGTTGTTTTCATTATCGGAAACGGCTTTATTTCTCAGGGAAGTTTCTGCAAAAATGTAGGGAATTTCGTCAAGATCGTATTCTTTTGACAATTGATTGAAAACTATTTTAAAGGCTCTCAGTTTTGCCATTTCGAAGAAATAGTTTCCACTAACTGCTATTCTGAAGATGAGTTTGTTTACAATTTCTGAACCGTAGATTTCTACAAGTTCTTTGGCTTTTGCCAAAGCAATTCCCAATTGCTGAACAATAGAGGCTCCAGCGTTCTGATGAAGGGAAATATCTATACAAATATTTCTTCTGAACTGTTTTGCGAGTAATTCTTTGACCAACTGATCTTTAATTACAGCTTGTTTTTCATCAAAAACATCAATTAGTGAAAAGTACTGATCCTGTTCTTCGGGACTGATGTGTCCCGCCAACTCTTCATTGTTTATGAAAATGGTTTTCTGTTCGAGGTTTTCTACATTTTGGTCTAAAATAAATGCAAAAACATCTTCTTCCAAACTTTCATGATATTTTGCTACCAAATGGGTGCTTTCTTCAATTTTCGGCAGATTTACGAATGGTTCCTGCACAGAATCGTAGAAAGGTTTCACCACAATTCCTTCCAGATTTTCTTTGCTAAGGATTGGATAAATATCGTCTGTTTTAAGCTGTTTTTTTACTAAATTTTCCCAGGCTGTATTTGACATAGTTTTTGTATGAATTTGTGAATGGTCAATAGTCAATCCGATTTTATTCATCAATTTTTACTTGATTATAATCCTAACGCAAAGGTTTTTCAATGATGATAAATGACGAACAATTATTTTTTAAAATTTACTTGCGAAGCAAAATTCATTATTGACAATTCATTAAAAAAAATTATTTTTTCGCGTTTGCGCTGTCAACTACCAGAATAAAAATTTCTTCATCCGGCTTTTTCATGAAGTAGTTTTCTCTTGCGTATTTTTCTTTTTCAGATTTGTTGTTCATCAGCTTTTTATAAAACGCATCGTTCTTTTCGTATTCGGTTTTATAGTATTGAAGCTGTTCTTCGTATTTGCTGATTTCGCCGTTCAGTTCATTAATTACCAGAAAAGAAGTTTTATCAAAGAAAATCATCCATACCAGAAACAGACAGATTGTAATGGTATATTTATTCAAAAAATATTTCTGAATAAGTTTGAATGTTTCAGACTTAGGCTGAATGTCTTTAATAAGCTTATTTTCTTTCATTTCTAGTGTTTTCTCAACGAGTTTTTAATAACGGTGGTTAAAAAATCTATCGCAACGGAATTCTGTCTCATATTCGGGATGATAAGATCCGCTTCATTTTTGGAAGGTTCAATAAATTCCTGATGCATCGGCTTCAAAGTTGTCTGATAACGGTGCAGAACTTCATTTAGATCTCTTCCTCTTTCCTGTGTATCTCTTCTGATCCTCCTGATAAGTCTTTCATCCGAATCTGCGTGTACAAAAACTTTCAGATCAAATTCCTTCAATAATTCCTTGTTGGTAAGAACGAGAATTCCTTCTACTACCAATACATTTTTAGGTTCTACGGTAACGTGATCTCCTGTTCTTCCATGCGTTACAAAGCTGTAAATCGGCTGCTCAATGGATTCGTTATTTTTTAAAGCTTTTACATGTTTTATCAGAAGGTCAAAATCGATGGATTTGGGATGGTCATAATTTAAGGCTTCTCTTTCTGCCAATGTAAGATTATGATTATCATGATAATAGTTATCCTGTGAAAGGATGTTCATTCCTTCGATGTCAAGCTGCTGAATGATCTTATCAACAACCGTAGTTTTGCCGGAGCCTGTACCTCCTGCAATTCCTATTACAAGCATTATTTTTGTTTCTTTATAGTTTTTACAAATATACTATTTTACTTGAATGCAAATAAATATTAAAAGCTGAAATTGTTCAGAAAAAATACTGTGCGAAAACACAGGATCATAAATTCCACTTTAGCTTACGGCTTCTAATGAATCGATAATTGACTGATCTCATAAAAAAAACTCCGACAATAGTCGGAGCTGATCAATTTTATACGATTTCGCTTGTTAATTCCCTTGAAAGCAGTTTTTCATGCATCGGTTTCAAAAGATCCATTGAACCTGTTTTTACCGTGCATTTCCCTTTGAAATGAACCAGAATTGTACATTGCTCGGCTTGTTCTAACGTGTGTTTGCAAATCTCAATCAGACAATCAATAACATAATCAAACGTATGAACGTCATCGTTATGCAAAACCAATTTATAGACTTCATCGGTCTCATCCAATACGAGAACTTCTTCTTCGTACTGACGTTTCGGATCTTCGTAATCTTTTATACTGTTATAAAAAATCATGTTTAAATTGTTTACAATAGATTAAAATTAAACTTCTCCTATTTTTTCGGCAAGATCACTAATGCTGTTGGGTTCTTCATATACCAACTCTACAAGCTCCACACTTTTATTGTTCATTTTAAGAATCTTGAAATGATAATTTTCCAGATCAAATTCCTGATTTTCTTCCGGAATGTCGGCTAAAGCATGAAGAATAAAACCTGCGAGTGTATTATACTCACTCTCTTCCGAAAGCGGTAATTTTTTAGGAATAAATTCATTAATCTCGTCCAACGGCTGTGTTGCCTGAACCCAGTATGTATTTTCTCCAATCTTATCTACAATTTTTTCTTCGTCGTCTTCTTCATCCTGAATTTCTCCTACAAGCTCCTCCAAAATATCTTCAAGAGTAATGATTCCTTCAGTTCCTCCGAATTCATCAATAACAATTGCCAAATGCTGCTTTTTCTGCTGGAAAATTTTCAGTAAGTCTGAAATCTTTTTACTTCCTACCACAAAAAATGCGTCACGCATCAGTTCTTTAAGATCTTCATGATTCAGTTCGCCTTTTCTTTTTACAAATTCTCTGATGATTTCCTTGGTATACAAAACACCAATCACGTTATCAATAGAATTTTCGTAGACCGGAATACGGGAATATCCGCTTTCCATGATTTTATTGATGATTTCATTAATATCTTCTTCAAAATCGATGGAAGTAATGTTCTGACGCGGAACCATGATCTGTTTTGCAGAATGATCTGTAAAATCAAATGCATTTTTAATGATCTCATAATTTTCCTCTTCAATTTCTCCGCTGTCGGCGCTTTGTTTTACCAAAAGCTGAAGCTCTTCCGTAGAGTGGATCTCATGTTCTGAAGCCGGATGAATTTTTACCAGTCTTAAAAATGTATTAGACATTAAATTCATCAACCAAATAAAAGGCTTGAAAACCGTATAAAAAACTCTTAACGGAATTGCAGTCGCCATTGTAGTAGATTCTGATTTTCTGATGGCAATGGATTTCGGAATAAGCTCCCCGAAAACAATGTGCATGATCGTAATGAGCACAAAACTTGTAATCACTGAAATTGAAGTGATGGTTGCCTGGCTAAGATCAATACTAAGAGAATGAAAAATATTTTCTACAATATGGTGCAATGCGCTTTCTCCTACCCAACCTAAAGCCAGAGAAGCCAACGTAATACCAAGCTGTGTGGCTGAAAGATATTCATCAAGATGCTTGATGATATGCTCTGCCTGTTTTGCCATAGAATTTCCTTCTGCGGCTTTTATCTGAATCTGTGAATAACGAACTTTAACAATTGAAAATTCTGCGGCTACGAAAAAGCCATTAAGTAAAACAAGTAATAAGGCCAGCAAAAGCCTGACTATGTCCGAGTCCATTTAGAAATTATATAAATTTAGTTCTACAAATATATACAAAATAAAAATAACAAAAAAAGCATCGTGATCTACGATGCTTTAATATTGTGTTAAAATAATTCTTTACGAATTTTTCAAGGCTTCTGCTCCGGAAACGATCTCTAAGATTTCGTTTGTAATGGCAGCCTGTCTTGCTTTGTTGTAGAAGATGACCAAATCGTTCTTCAAAGCCTGCGCGTTGTCTGTTGCTTTGTGCATCGCCGTCATTCTCGCTCCGTGTTCAGAAGCTACTGAATCCAGGATCGCTTTGAAAACCTGAGTTTTGATTGACTTAGGAATAAGGTTATCTAAGATTTCTTCTCTGTTTGGCTCAAAGATATAATCTGTTTCTACCTGAGATTCTGTATTTTCAGGCATTGAGATCGGAAGAAGCTGTTCTGTAGTTACTTCCTGAGTCGCTGCATTAACGAATTTATTATAAATTAAATAAACTTCATCAAATTTACCTTCTTTGAAGCTGCCCATTACTGCTTCTGCAATATGAGCTACCGCATCGAAGTTCAGGTTATCATACACAGCACTTTCGTTTGCATACACCCTACGCGTTCTTCTTACAGCATCAAAAGCTTTTTTACCAACAGAAAGAACTTCCACCTCGTATTGAGATTTGTTTTGAAACTGTGCATTCAGTTCCTTAACGATGGAAGAGTTAAAAGCTCCGGCAAGACCTCTGTTTGAAGTAATAGCGATGAAAAGTATTCTTTTTACTTCTCTTTTTTGAGCGTAAACAGAAATCTGATCAGGATCTGAACTTGAATTTACATTCTGGATAAGTTCCTGTAATTTCTCAGAATAAGGTCTTAACATTACGATTGCATCCTGTGCTTTTTTAAGCTTCGCAGCGGAAACCATTTTCATAGCACGGGTAATTTGCATCGTAGATGAAATTGACGTAATTCTGCCTCGTATTTCTTTTAAGTTTGCCATATTGGGTTAGTTGTTGGTTGTCGGTTGTTGGTTGCTAGTTTTAGAAAATTCTGTCAACTATCAACCAAAAACCATCAACTAATTTTTAGTTATATTTAGCAGCTAAATCGTTAGCAGCCTGCTTAAGAACACTTGTAATTGAATCATCAATTTTTCCTGCTTTAATGGCAGCCATTGTATCCGGATGCTTAGATCTTAGGAACTCGATGTATTCTATCTGGAATTCTTTTACTTTTCTGATAGGAACGTTTCTCAATAAGTTCTCTGTTCCTGCATAGATCATTGCAACCTGGCTGTCTACCGGAAGTGGAGAGTTTACCGGCTGCTTAAGGATTTCTACGTTTCTTTCCCCTTTAGAGATTACCGCTAATGTAGCAGCATCAAGGTCTGAACCGAACTTAGCAAACGCTTCTAATTCTTTATACTGAGCCTGGTCTAATTTAAGCGTACCAGAAACTTTTTTCATTGATTTGATCTGAGCGTTACCTCCTACTCTGGATACAGAGATACCTACGTTGATCGCAGGACGAACCCCTGAGTTGAATAGATCAGACTCCAAGAAGATCTGTCCGTCTGTAATAGAGATTACGTTGGTAGGAATATACGCAGAAACGTCACCCGCCTGAGTTTCAATAATTGGAAGTGCCGTTAATGAACCTCCTCCTTTTACGATTGGTCTTAAAGACTCAGGTAAATCGTTCATCTGTCTTGCGATATTGTCATCCGCGATTACTTTCGCAGCTCTTTCCAATAATCTTGAGTGAAGATAGAAAACGTCTCCAGGATACGCCTCACGACCCGGTGGTCTTCTTAAAAGTAGAGAAAGCTCACGGTAAGCAACTGCCTGTTTAGATAAATCATCATAAACGATCAAAGCTGGTCTTCCGGTGTCTCTGAAGAACTCACCGATCGCAGCTCCTGCCATTGCAGAATATACCTGCATAGGAACCGGATCTGATGCGTTAGCCGCAACGATTACCGTATATGCTAAAGCTCCTTTATCAGAAAGTGTTTTAACGATTTGTGCTACAGTAGACGCTTTCTGTCCGATAGCAACATATATACAATATACAGGGTTACCTGCATCAAAGAATTCTTTTTGGTTGATGATCGTATCGATCGCAACAGTAGTTTTACCTGTCTGTCTGTCACCGATGATAAGCTCTCTCTGTCCTCTTCCTACAGGGATCATAGAGTCGATTGCAACGATACCTGACTGTAAAGGCTCGGTTACCGGCTGTCTGTAAATAACTCCGGGAGCTTTTCTTTCCAATGGCATTTCGTATAAATCCCCAGTAATAGGACCTTTACCATCGATAGGGTTACCAAGAGTATCCACTACTCTTCCTAACATACCTTCTCCTACTTTAATAGAAGAGATTCTGTTTGTTCTTCTTACTGTATCTCCTTCTTTTACTAATTTACTTTCACCAAGTAGTGCAACACCTACGTTGTCTTCTTCAAGGTTTAGTACAATACCTTCTACATCACTAGAAAATTTCACCAACTCTCCGTATTGTACGTTTTCTAACCCGTATACACGAGCAATACCATCACCGATGGTTAAAACTGTACCTACTTCCTCAACGTTTGATTGAGTATCGAAGTTGGCCAATTGCTGTTTTAAGATCGCAGATACTTCTGCCGGATTTATTTCTGCCATTGTATGGTTGTTTTTTTCTTAATTTAAATGAAAATCTTTTTTAATACTGTTAAGTTTAGACTTCACAGAAGCATCGATCTGCTGGTCTCCAACTCTTAAAATGTAACCTCCTAAAATTTCAGGTTTTACGTTAATCTGCAAATCAAAATTTGCATTGGTATTAACAAGATTGGAATTTCTTAAAATCTGATCTAGGTTTTCTTTGGAAAGCTGAGTTGCAGAGGTAACAGTTACTCTCTGTACTCCACTGATATCTTCAACTTTGTTAATAAATTCCTGAGCAATATTTTTCAACTGGTTTTCACGACCGTGTCTGATTACCAAAGTAATCAAGTTCTGTGAAGAAGCTGACAAACCTTTGAAAATCTCTTTTGCTACTTCTACTTTCTTTTTAGAATCGATGTAAGGTGTCATGAAGAATTTGTTTAAGTCTGCAGACTCTTTCATGATCTTTACTACATCTTTCATTTCAGAAAATACAGTAGCCGTTTGACCTGATTCGTTGGTGAAGTCAAGTAAACCTTGTGCGTATCTTTTAGCTACTTTAGATGTAAGCATTCTTAGTTAAGGTTTGATTTGTTTAAATAATTCTGAACTAATTCGTTTTGAGCTTCGCTGTTGTCTAACTTCTGTTTCAGGATAGATTCAGCGATGTTTACAGATAAAGCACCGATCTGAGTTTTGATATCTTCCATAGCAGCATTTTTCTCAGCATTGATGGTTTGTTTAGCTGCTTCAATCATTTTATCTCCTTCTACTTTAGCAACATCTTTAGCTTCACCTACGATTTTATCTCTGATTTCTCTTGCTTCTTTAAGGATGGCATCTCTTTCGATTTTAGCCTCACGAATAATTCTTTCGTTATCCGCTTTCAATATTTCCATTTCCTTTTTAGCCAAAACAGCTTGATTTAGTGCATCCTGAATAGAAGTCTCTCTATCATTTACTGCATTTACAATTGGTTTCCAAGCGAATTTTGCAAGAAGAAATAATAGGATAACAAAAGTAAGCGTCATCCAAAACAAAAGTCCAATTCCAGGTTCTATAATTCCCATATCTGTAAATTCTTTTTTAAGTGTTATTTTATGGATTGTTTTTAAAATTCTTAGCAGCAGCCAACCGCTTAACTGCTAAGAATGTTTTTTTGAGGATAATTACTTGATGAAAGCACCAAAGATAATCGCGATAAGACCAGCACCTTCAATAAGACCAGCAGCAATAAGCATTGCTCCTTGAATCTTACCAGCTTGCTCAGGTTGTCTAGCGATAGCGTCCATTGCGTGACCTCCGATTTTTCCGATACCAAGACCTACTCCTAATACTGCTAAACCGATACCTACGTAAATTAATCCTGCTCCAGTTGATAAATCCATAATAAATAAATTATATAAGTTAAAATTATTTTTCTTTTTTGTTAATTAGTGAGCGTGTTCTTCATGACCATGCTCGTGTTCATGCTCCGCAACTGCAATACCAATAAACAATGCCGATAATACCGTAAAGATATAAGCTTGTAATGCAGCAACTAATAATTCCAATACGGAAACAAACAATGCTAATGGTACAGATGCAAATCCTAAGAATGGAGATTTGAAAATGAAGATTAGTGAAATAATCGCCAAGATCATAATGTGTCCTGCTGTAACGTTAGCGAAAAGTCGCATCATTAAAGCGAAAGGTTTTGTAAAGATTCCGATAATCTCAATTGGAACCATGATTGGGTACAACAAGATTGGAACTGGCGGCATAAAGATGTGTTTCCAATAATCTTTATTAGCACTAAATAATGTAATTAACAATGTAATGATTGCCAAAACCGCAGTGATTGCGATGTTGCCTGTAAGGTTTGCACCAAATGGAAAGAATGGAATTAACCCGAATAAGTTATTAAACCAAATAAAGAAGAATGCTGTTAATAAATAAGGCATATATCTTTTATACTTTACAGACCCGATATTTGGAATTGCCACCTCATCTCTAAGGAATACGATTACCGGCTCTAATAATTTACCAGCACCTTTTGGTAATTGAGATTTTTTATAATTTCTTGCCATTCCTATGAAAATAACTGCCATAAAAATAACTGACAAGAACATTGAAGCTGCATTTTTAGTGATTGAAAGATCAAAAAACACTTCGTTTGATTTTTGTTTTCCGCTAATAATTGAAAATAATGTTGCTTTTTCAATTCCTTTAGTAGAAACCACCTGACCTTCTTCTAAAGTATACCCATCATGTTCGTGACCATGCGCAATACTGCTTGAAAGAAAAGTATGCCAACCTTCATTATCCTTAATAATTACTGGTAAAGGAACAGAAACATGATGTTCTTCGCCGTTATCATCTTTTGTAGTCCATAAATGCCATTCGTTTGAATCACCAATGTGTTCCATGATCATCTTGGTCGCATTGAAGCTCTCTCCGGCTTCTTTGTTCTCTACTTTTTCAGCTGACTTTTCGCCTTCAGATTCATGTTGTGCATTAGCGAAACCACTAATGAATACAAATAAAAATGCGAAAAATAATGAAGAAATTTTTCTGTTCATATCTCTTTTTTAATCGTGTGCAAATATATCGATTTTATTAAACTTTACCAATATTAAAAATTGATTTTTATCATCAAAAATCAAGATTTATTAATCAGTCTTATTACAGGTATATATATAAGGAGAGAAGCCACAATAAAACATATCACAATAAAGAGAAAGTTCTCTATTGTTTTGTCAATTATTATTAATGATATTATCAGCCAAATAATATCTTTAGGCATATTTATCAATAAAAACTTCATCCCCGCATTTACCTTACCATATATATACTTTTTAAATATGGCATAAGCAGTAATATTTAATACCAAAATCAGCAATATGACAATTAAACTATCCATAAAATTCATTTTGCAAAAATAGAATTATAATTTCAAGGAAAGCAAATCTGGATATGCAAATAAAAATTCCAGTATAAGTTAAGCTACATTTTGATAAATTTTGTTTTGATTGTTAAACTCTTCAA